>NZ_JBFODG010000031.1:0-84824 GCF_040908215.1 Aeromonas sp. R5-4
AGAGGCGCTGATCCGTCGCGCTTCCGAAATCTGTATCGATGCCGGTGCCGACTTCATCAAGACCTCCACCGGCAAGGTGCCGGTCAATGCGACCCCAGAAGCGGCACGCATCATGATGGAAGTGATCAAGGCCAAGAATCCGAAAGTCGGCTTCAAGCCAGCTGGTGGCGTGAAAGACGCAGCCGTTGCCGGTCAGTACCTGGCCATGGCCGAAGAGATCCTCGGCAACGACTGGGTGTCCGCCCGTACCTTCCGCTTTGGTGCATCCAGCCTGCTGGCCAGTCTGCTGGCCACTCTGGGGCATGGCGACAAGCCGGCCAACACCAGCGGTTACTAATAGGTTGATGAGAGGGCGGACTGCAGTCCGCCCTGTTAGCCCCCACCATGCGGTGTGCGGGCAAGGATTCAGGCTTGTGTAACGCCAGCAATGGCGGAGGGAATGAAAGATGTTTTTGCCTCAAGAAATTATTCGCAAGAAGCGCAACGGTGAAGCGCTCAGTACCCAAGAAATTCAATTCTTCGTTCAGGGCATTACCAATAACACCATCGGTGAGGGGCAGATTGCCGCGCTGGCGATGGCGGTCTACTTCAAAGACATGACCATGGATGAGCGGGTTGCCCTGACCTGCGCCATGCGCGACTCCGGCATGGTGCTAACCTGGGATCACCTCAATCTGGGTGGCCCGATTGTCGACAAACACTCCACCGGCGGTGTGGGTGATGTGGTCTCTCTGATGCTTGGCCCAATGGTCGCTGCCTGTGGCGGTTTCGTGCCGATGATCTCCGGTCGTGGTCTGGGCCATACCGGCGGTACCCTCGACAAGCTGGATGCCATTCCCGGCTACCAGACCTCGGTCGACAACGATCGTTTCCTGAAAGTGGTGAAAGAGGCGGGGGTCGCCATCATCGGTCAGACCGGCGATCTCGCCCCGGCTGACAAGCGTATCTATGCAGTACGGGACATCACTGCCACCGTCGAATCCATCGCCATGATCACCGGCTCCATCCTCTCCAAGAAGCTCGCCTCCGGGCTCGAAGCGCTGGTGATGGATGTGAAAGTGGGCTCCGGCGCCTTTATGCCAACCTTCGAAGCCTCCGAAGAGCTGGCCAAGAGCATTGTGGCCGTGGCCAACGGTGCCGGTTGCCGCACCTCTGCGCTCTTGACCGACATGAACCAGGTGCTGGCCTCCAGCGCCGGTAACGCGGTGGAAGTACGTGAAGCGGTGCGCTACCTGACCGGTGAATACCGCAACCCGCGCATCCACGAAGTGACCATGGCGCTGTGCGCCGAGATGCTTATCTCTGCAGGCTTGGCCAGCGACGAGCGCGATGCCCGTGCCAAGCTGCAGGCGGTGCTGGATAACGGCAAGGCGGCCGAGATCTTCGGTCGCATGGTGACAGGTCTCGGTGGCCCGGCCGATTTTATGGAGCGTTACGACGCTTACCTGCCCAAAGCCGCCATCGTGCGCCCGGTCTTCGCGGCCAACAGCGGTTTCGTGACCGCCATGGATACCCGCGAGCTGGGTCTGGCCGTGGTCGCCATGGGCGGTGGTCGCCGCGCTGCCGGTGACAAACTTGATTATGCGGTCGGTCTGACCGACTTTATCCGCCTGGGTCAAAGCGTCGATGCTGACAAGCCGATCGCGATGATCCACGCTCAGACTGAAGAGCAATATGCTCAGGCTGCCAGCATGGTGCAGGCGGCTGTCCGGATTGGTGGCGAGCGGCCGGAGGCACTGCCTGAAGTGTACCGCCGTATCACCCTGGCCGATTTGTAACAAGGGGAAGACCCATGAAACGTACCTTTATTCTGATGATGGACTCTTTCGGTATTGGCGCTGCTGCCGACGCCGACAAGTTCGGAGATGTGGGCGCCAACACCCTTGGCCATATCGCCAAGGCGTGTGCGGCAGGTGAAATTGAAGGCCGTGGTGCCCTCAATCTGCCCAACCTCAACAAGCTGGGTCTGGGCCACGCCTGCGAGCAGGCTTCCGGCTACTTCCCGGAAGGGCTGAAGAAAGATATCGAGGTGGTCGGTGCCTACGGCTTTGCTCAGGAGCTCTCCTCCGGCAAGGACACCCCGTCCGGTCACTGGGAGATCGCCGGCGTGCCCGTGCTGTTCGAGTGGGGCTACTTCAAGGATCACCACAACAGCTTCCCGCAGGAGCTGCTGGACGCCATCGTCGAGAAGGCTGGTCTGCCGGGCTATCTCGGTAACTGCCACGCTTCCGGTACCCAAGTGCTGGACGATCTGGGCGAAGAGCACATGAAGACCGGCAAGCCGATCCTCTACACCTCTGCCGACTCCGTGTTCCAGATTGCCTGCCACGAAGAGACCTACGGCCTCGAGAAGCTCTATGAGCTGTGCCACATCGTGCGCGAGTTGCTGGAGCCCTACAACATCGGCCGCGTGATTGCGCGTCCGTTCGTAGGTACTGGCAAGGGCAACTTCAAGCGTACCGGCAACCGTCACGACTACTCAGTGCTGCCGCCGGCGCCGACTGTGCTGGATTACATGAAAGAAGCGGGTGGCCAGGTGGTCTCCATCGGCAAGATCGCCGACATCTATGCCCAGCAGGGCATCACCAAGCAGGTGAAAGGGACCGGTCTGACCGAGTTGTGGGATCGCACGCTGGAAGAGGTGAAAGCGGCCGGTGACAACACCATCGTCTTCACCAACTTTGTGGACTTCGACTCCTCCTACGGCCACCGCCGTGATGTTGCCGGTTATGCCGGTGCGCTGGAGTATTTCGATTCCCGCCTGCCGGAGCTGTTTGAGCTGCTGCAGGATGGCGACGTGGTGGTGCTGACTGCCGACCACGGCTGCGACCCGACCTGGGGTGGTACCGACCACACCCGCGAATACATTCCGGTGCTGTTCTTCGGCAAGCCGGTCAAGGCCGGCTCCGTTGGTCGTCGCGAGACCTTTGCCGATATCGGCCAGAGCATCGCGGCTTACCACGGTCTGCCGAAACTGGCATACGGTACCAGCTTCCTGTAATTTACCCGCCCGCCACTTCGGCGGCGGGCAATTTATAAAACAATAAAACTCAACCTAGTGTGAAGGAATCAAGAGAATGGCAACTCCTCATATCAATGCGAAAGATGGCGCCTTTGCTGATACCGTGCTGATGCCGGGCGACCCCCTGCGCGCCAAGTACATCGCTGAAACTTTCCTGGAGAACGTCGAGCAGATCTGCGACGTGCGCAACATGTTCGGTTTCACCGGTACCTACAAGGGCCGTCGTATCTCCGTCATGGGTCACGGCATGGGTATCCCCTCCTGCTCCATCTACGCAAAAGAGCTGATCACCGATTACGGTGTGAAGACCCTGATCCGCGTGGGCTCCTGTGGCGCTGTGCGTGAAGATGTGAAACTGCGTGACGTGGTGATCGGTATGGGGGCCTGCACCGATTCCAAAGTAAACCGTCTGCGCTTCAAAGATCACGACTTCGCTGCCATCGCCGACTTCGACCTGGTTGCCAATGCCGTGCAGGCCGCCAAGAACAAGGGCGTTGCCGTGCGCGTCGGTAACATCTTCTCCGCCGACCTGTTCTACACTCCGGACCCCTCCATGTTCGACGTCATGGAAAAATACGGCATCCTGGGTGTCGAGATGGAAGCCGCCGGTATCTACGGCGTGGCCGCAGAGTACGGTGCCAAGGCACTGACCATCTGCACCGTCTCCGACCATATCCGTACCGGTGAGCAGACCACCTCTGAAGAGCGTCAGCTGACCTTCAACGACATGATCGAAATCGCACTGGATTCCGTCCTGCTGGGCGACAAGTAATTCCTTCGCGAATAAGAAACGGCGGCCTTCTGGCCGCCGTTTTTGTATCTGCTCTCTGGTTGCGCCATCAGTTTTCCGGAGGTGGCGAGGGGGGCGTACTCTTTTTCTTGTGCTTGCGCACCCGCATGTAGTTGCGGCGTACCCCGTAGGAGATGAGCACCCCGGCCAGCAGGGCGACCAGCAGCATCAGCCGCTGTTTCTCCTGCACCACCTTGAGCCGGGTGTCCTTGTCTGCCAGCATCTGCTGTTCTTCCAGGGTGATGCGCAGGAAGCCGATGGTCTGCTCGCCATCCCGGATCTCCTGCACGAACTGGATCCGCCCCTTGCCCTGCTCCGGCAGCGACTTGTTATCGCTGCCGATGGGCAGCAGGCTCTCCAGCGGCACCGCCTGCTCAGACTGGGCGAGGGGAATGCCGCGTCCGTCGTAGAGGGTGGCATCGAGGATCTCCGGCTCCGCCGCCAGATCCCGAGCCAGCCGCTCCAGTTCGCTGCTCTTCTCCTCCTTGATCCAGCGTTTCATGTCTCGGGCGGCATAGGCGACCAGCGCCTGCGCCCGGTTGCGCGCTTCGCTGTGCAGCGAGGCCTGGCTTTCACCCTGCATATGAATAAGCACACCGAGCACCCAGCATCCGAGCAGGATACCGGCACCCAGGCTGAGAACACGTTTGATGGGAAGATGACGCTGCAAGCGTGAGACCTCATGGTAACAAGGAGTGGCGGGATCTTGGCGCTTGCCTGTACAAAAAGCAATACGCTACTCTGGGCCAGCATTGTTAACCCCCTGATCACCAAGGAAGGCGTATCCCTTATGTTGTTGTCCCGGCTCCCCCCTCTGTTATCCGATTGGCCCGCGTTGTTGTCCGGCTCACCCTGTTGGCAGCTCAGCGCAGATGCGTTGCAACCGACAGAGACCCCGCAGACGAGCGGCTGGTTGGTGCTGTTTGGCAAGGGGCTGGGCGCCTCCCATCTGGCGCGTCTGTCGCCACTGTTGGCTGCACAGGAGTTGGCGGCCACCCTCTATCCTCCTACCGAGGTGGCGGGCGTGCCGTTGCTGCTGCTTGGCTGCGATCGCTTCTCTGCCGAGTTGGTGGCCGAGCTCAAGAGCGGTGAGTGGGAGATCGATCTCTGCCATCTGCCCGCGCTACCGACCCTGAACGAGCCCGGCCTGCTGGTGATGGATATGGATTCCACCGCGATCCGCATCGAGTGTATAGACGAGATTGCCCGCCTTGCCGGGGTAGGCGAGCAGGTGGCGGCAGTGACGGCTGCGGCGATGCAGGGCAAGCTGGAGTTCTCCGACAGCCTGCGCAACCGGGTGGCCCTGCTGGCAGGGGCGCCGGTCACCATTCTCGACGAGGTGGCGGCATGGATGCCCTGGATGCCGGGCTTGCAGCTGATGGTCGATACCCTCAAACAGGCGGGGTGGCGTGTTGCCATCGCCTCCGGCGGTTTTACCCGTTTTGCTGGCCAGTTGCAGCGTGAGCTGGGGCTCGATGCCATCTTCGCCAACGAGCTGGCGGTGGAAGGGGGTCAGCTGACCGGCAAGGTGAGCGGGCGCATCGTCGACGCCAGCGTCAAGGCAGAGGTGTTGCAGCAGCTTGCTCAGGAGTACGGCATTGCTGCCGACCAGACCGTGGCCATCGGCGATGGTGCCAACGATCTCAAAATGATGGGGGTCGCGGGCCTTGGCATTGCCATTCACGCCAAGCCGCTGGTGCGGGCGCTGGCGGCGGCCACCCTCAATCATCACGATCTGGAGGGGGTGATCTGCCTGCTGGCGGCGCGGGCTTGCAGCGAGCAACGCTGGGACAAGCGCTGACAGTGTTTCAAGGAGGAAACCCATAAAAATGGAATTGTTGCAGCAGTCTCTGTTTATCCCCTGTGGTGGCCATCAATTGCATGTTCGCCACATCAAACCCCGGGTCGCCGTGCATGGAGAGCCGATCCTGATGGTGCATGGCGCCATCGAGAATGGGCGGATCTTCTATACCGAATCGGGCAAGGGGCTAGCCTGCTTTCTGGCCCGTCACGGCTATCAGGTCTATGTGGCTGATTTGCGGGGGCGGGGGCTCAGCACTCCTGCCATCGCCGAGCAGGCAGAGCACGGTCAGCATGAGCTGATCACCGAGGATCTGCCCGCCCTGCAGCGCTGGATTGCCGAGCGCCATCATGGCTTCAAGGTGCACTGGGTGGCCCACTCCTGGGGCGGTGTCATCATGGCCTCGACCCTGGTGCGCTTCCCCGAGCTGGCGGAGCAGGTGGCCAGTCTGCTGTTTTTTGGCACCAAGCGCGGCGTGTCGGTGCACAATCCCGAGCGCTGGCTGAAGGTGGACCTGATCTGGAATCGGCTGGCCCCCTGGCTGGCTCGCCGCCGTGGTTTTCTGGCGGCTCGCACTCTGAAGATCGGTGCTGACGACGAGCCGCTGCGCTATTTGCAGGAGACCATCCCCTGGGTCAAGTGCGGCCCCTGGCAGGATCCTCACGACGGTTTTGCCTATGACGAGGCGGCGGCACGGGTCAACTGGCCACCGCTCTGGATGATTTCGGCCAAAGCGGACAAGGTGCTGGGTCACCCGACCGATGTGCGTCGCTTCAGCGACGAGATGGGTTCGGCCACGCGTCACACCCGATTGGGGCGGGACAATGGCAACCGCCTCGATTATGACCACATCAACATGCTGACCGCTCCGCAGGCCCAGGAGGATCATTTTCCCCAGATCCTCGACTGGCTGCTCAACCCGCAGGCGGCATGACAAAAAAACAGGGCGCCTCGAGCGCCCTGTTTCATTTCTGTCTGTTTCCGGATCTTCAGTTCAGCGGCGGCGTGATACCAAAGCGGAACAGGGTGGCCTGGGTGGTATCGGTCAGTTCGCCCACCCCCACCACGCTCCACAGCTCCTCTTCCAGCTTGCGCGCCTTGTGGATGGCGAACTTGGCGATGTAGTCCAGCTCGTTGGCGATGAAGTTTGTGTCGGGCCGTCCGGTACGGGAGATGCCGACCAGCACCGAGTAGAACTCCCCCTGTTGCTGCGCCAGCTCGATGAACTGACGCTTCTCTTTGAGGTTGGCAAAGCTGCTGGCCAGCCGGCTGCTGAAGATGGGCAGGCCGGCCTTGGTCTGGATGCTGGCGATATAGACCTCATCTTCTCTCGGTTTGTCCTCCCGCTCGATGGCGCGCAGCGGGTTCATCAGCAGCTCCTTGAGCAGCTCCCCCTGAAACAGCGGATAGAGGTTCTCCTGCTCCGGCAGCTCTGCACAGGCTTGCAGCAACCGCTGCAGACTGCGCGGTTGCATCGACTTGCCAATGGAGGCCGGTTTGGGCGCGCCTTTCAGCTTGTTGACGTAGACCGGCGAGTTGAACAGGTGGTGGGTGTAGATGTTGCGCAGTGCCCGCGCCAGCCCACGATAGCGGCGCTGCTCCTGCGCCGCCTTGAGCTTGTTCTGGTTGCTCTCGATCAGCAGACTGAAGAATTGGCGGCCGGTATGGCGATCCGAATCCCCTTCGATGCAGAGGTGCAGCACGGTGCGGGTCATGTTGAGGCTGACCAGCCGGTAGGAGAGGCGCTGCAGATCCATGCTCTTGGAGAGCTCCTGCAAGCGGGGCAGGGCGATGGTCACCACATCGTTCTTCTCGCCGATAAAGGCATCTTCCAGCTCGATTTGCAGGCCGTGAGTCGAGATGTCGCGGGTCCAGCCGATCCAGGATTTGCCGTTGTGATGGATGGCGACCGCGGTCTTGTGGATGTAGCGCGACTCCTTGCGCAGCTGAACATAGTGCAGGGTCTCGATCTCGAACGGAGCCACCCCCTGTTCGTGACCAAAGCGTTGCAGCTCGTTGGCGTTGTTGCTGACCCCTTCCTGATGGAACTCTTCCCGCTGGGACTCCAGGCCGATCTCCTGCAGCAGGCCGCAGTAGCCGATCTGCTTGAGCCGCTCGAGCAGCAGGATATCTTGCAACTGCGGGTTGTCCTGCCCCTGCAGTTGTCCCACATCCGCCTCGACCAGATCGCATGCCTCCAGCGTGAACTTGTAGACACGCCAGCTGGGCCGGCGTGAGCCCACTTGGAAGAAGAGGGCGGTGAGGCCACTCTGACGCAGCTCCTCGGCGGTGGCGGAGAAGAAGTAGATGTGGCTGCGCACCGTGTGGGTAAAGCAGTAGATGATGGTCTCGGTGGTGGTGCCGGGGGTCGGGCAGAGCCGTTTCATCCGCTCTGCGCTAAAAAGCCCCGCGAGGGCATCGCGGTTTTTCTCATCGCGCCAATACTCCAGCAGGTGCTGGTTGTTTTCCGTACGCAGGGCAATCTCGAGATTGGGGCTGTCGCCGGTGCCGAAGAAGAGCGGCATGCCGGTCATCCGCGGCAGGTAGAACTGCTCATACCCCTTGATGATGGCGGCGGAGAGCAGATAGTCGACGCTGACCCGATAGCGGATCTTGTTGGCGTCGATAAAGTCGCTGAGGAAGGCATCGAAGGCGGGCTGTTCGCCGGAGCGCACCAGCCGCAGCCAGTATTTCCCCTCTTTGCTCTCTTCGCCGAGGATCTGATAGCCGACCGGCTGGTGCAGCACTGGATTAGGGGTGTCCCGCTCCAGTCCGGTAAAGAAGACCTCTACTTGGGCGCCGGTGTGATAATTCGGCAGATAGGGCACCGAGACCCGCATGCCACCCAGCGAGAGATCGGAACTCTTGGCGAACAGCTTCTCCCCGTCCTGAAACTTGATCAGCACCGGTGAGCTGAAGTGCATCCGCTCCTGGCGGCGGCCATAGTAGCTGGCAAAGGCGATGGTGTTGACATCATATTGCCGGAAGGGGCTGGCCGGGGGAGACAGCTGACCATCCACGCGGGCGTTGTGGTGCTGTTTTTGCCACTGTTGCAGCGCCTCGTAGACACCGAGGGTATAAATATCGCGGTAGAGATAGCACTGGGACTGGAACAGGGCTATCGCATCGGCGGGCATGAAGTGAGTGATGCCGTCAAACTCATGCACCAGGCACTCATCCTCCAGCTCATCGCGCATGTCGATGACCCTGCGGCAGGGGGAGCACTTGCGCTTGAGCTCCATCTTGATCAGAAAACGGCTGTTGCTGTTTTCCTCTTGTGTCATGCGGTTGAAGATCTCCTCGAAATCTTTCTCCCGCAGCAAGGGGACGAGTTGTTCAATCAGATGTTGCTGGTGTTCTGAATCCATTTGTTCCTGCCACGGAAAGTCACTTTTCCGATTCTGGGTTTGATCTGTCGGTCGCAAACAAGTATATCAAGCAGGAATTCATCCTGTCCCCGAGTTATCAATGGCCAAAAATAAAACTGCTTATGTTTGTTCCGAATGTGGTGCCGACTTCACACGCTGGCAAGGTCAATGCAGCGAGTGCAAGGAGTGGAATACCATCACCGAGGTGCGCCTCGGCTCGGTGAGCCCCGCTGGCAAGAGTGCCCGTTACACCGGTTATGCCGGCGCGGTCGGCAGTCAGGTACAGACACTGGCAGAGATTGCCACCACCGAAATTCCCCGTTTTACCTCAGGTTTCAAGGAGCTGGATCGGGTGCTTGGTGGCGGTGTGGTGCCAGGCTCGGCCATTCTGATCGGCGGCAACCCGGGGGCGGGCAAGTCGACCTTGCTGCTGCAGACCATGTGTGGTCTCGCTGAACGGATGAAAACCCTCTATGTCACCGGCGAGGAGTCGCTCCAGCAAGTCGCGATGCGGGCCAACCGCCTTGGGCTACCCACCGACAAGCTGCGGATGCTCTCCGAGACCAGCGTCGAGCAGATCTGCCTGATTGCCCAGCAGGAGCAGCCGCAGATCATGGTGATTGACTCCATTCAGGTGATGCATGTGGCGGATGTGCAATCGTCCCCCGGTTCTGTCTCACAGGTGCGCGAAGCGGCGGCGCTGCTGACCCGCTATGCCAAGCAGAATCATGTGGCCATCTTCATGGTGGGTCATGTGACCAAGGATGGCAGTCTGGCGGGCCCCAAGGTGCTGGAACACTGCATCGACTGCTCTGTGCTGCTTGATGGTGGCCATGACTCCCGTTTTCGGACTCTGCGCTCCCACAAAAACCGCTTCGGCGCGGTCAACGAGCTGGGGGTTTTTGCCATGACCGAGCAGGGGATGCGCGAGGTGAGCAACCCCTCCGCCATCTTCCTCAGCCGAGGGCAGGAGCAGGCGCCCGGTTCCATCGTCATGGTGATCTGGGAGGGCACCCGGCCGCTGCTGGTGGAGTTGCAGGCGCTGGTGGACTACTCCCAGCTCTCCAACCCGCGCAGGGTGGCGGTGGGGATGGATCACAACCGGCTCGCCATGTTGCTGGCGGTGCTGCACCGTCACGGCGGGTTGCAGATGGCGGATCAGGATGTCTTCATCAACGTGGTTGGCGGGGTCAAGGTCGAGGAGACCAGTGCGGATCTGGCGCTGCTGCTGGCGATGGTCTCCAGCTTCCGGGACCAGGCGCTGCCCAAGGATCTGGTGGTGTTCGGCGAAGTGGGCCTTTCCGGTGAAATTCGCCCTGTGCCGTCCGGCCAGGAGCGGTTGCAGGAGGCGGCCAAGCACGGTTTCCGCCGTGCCATCGTGCCGCACGCCAATGCCCCCAAGCATCCCATCGAAGGGATGGAAGTGGTGCCGGTCAAGAAGCTGTCTGAGGCACTCGAGGCGCTGTAATCCCTCAGCATTGCAATCGATACAACAGCCCATAAAAAAGAGCGCCTCGGCGCTCTTTTTTATGGGCTGGAACCTGCCATCAGGGCTGGCTATGTTCCAGATGTTCGCTCAGCAGTTGTTCCAGCTCGCGGTGGAGCAGCTCTTCGTCGCCGACGTTAAGCTCGATCATCCGCTTGAGATGGGTAGCACTGTCGATATCGATGTGGTGGCAGTAGAAACCCAGCTTCTTGCTGGCTTCGTGGGTCAGCTCGACCTGCATTTTGATCTCGATATCGCTACCGCTCAGGATAAAGCTGAGCTGGTACTCCTTGTTGTCACGGCTCTCCCAGTCGTCGGGGCGGATCAGCAGGGCTCCCTGCAAGGAGACGTCGACAAGCTGGGTCTGCCACTTCTGTTCCCCCTGGGTGAGTTCTGCCATGGTCAAGTAGAGGATCCGTGCAAAACGGCGGCGCTCAGACATGCTCATCTCCTGTATGCAATAAGTGTGGACGCTAGGGTCATTGCTCTGAGTGTAATCCACCTTGGTTGCCAGTATCTTGAACTTGCTCCGAAAATGGCATTCAGGCTTGCTGGGTACTCAAGGATTCCACCACATGAAGCGCCTTGACCAGGCGGTCTTCCTGTTTGAACCGCTCTTCCAGAACTGGGCCCAACTCGTTGAGATCATCATCCAGTAGCAGCAATTGGGCCTCGTCGGCATCACTGTATTTGTCGTTGAACTCGAGGGCGAATTCAGTGCTGTTACGAATATGGGGATAGATGCGTTTGGCCAGCTCCAGTGTTTCGCCGCTGGCTTGCTCGAAGGCGGTGACGACGTGGTGGTAGATCTCGAAATGGCCTGCACTGACATAGTCGACCAGGCGGTCGCAAAACTGATGCAGCTCTTCTGTTTTGGGCAGGCTGCGTTGCTTGGTCCGCGCCGGAGTGAGGCCTGCCAGCTGCATGTATCCAACCAGCAATGCTTGCCTTGCATCCAGCCAGTCGTCGATAGCTTTATGCTTGCCTGCCAGCGCCTGCTTGGTCTGTTCCAGTTTCGTCAACATAATCCCTATCCCTCCATGGGGCAAAGGCTGGCCGATTGTTCGGTATTCCGAGCCGTTTGAGCAGTGACACAACCTATAACTAGGGAAAATCTGGGCAAGCGTCAATAGCCATGGGGGGATAATGTTAAGTGGCGAAGAAATAGTCAGTGGATTGTGTCTGCGTGCTAGCAGGTTTCAGGCCTGCTCACGGTTTTTCGCGTGTGGAATGTGACTATTTCCGCAGATCTTGATGAAAACCCCAGCGTTTGACGCGTTCGGCTCGATAAAGGCTTTGCCTGTGCGTTTTTTTTTGCATAGAGTGACCCAGCGCTAAATGCCCGATCATAAAGGAAATGTTATGAACAAAGCTCAACTTGTCGATGCGATTGCCGCCAAAGCAGATCTGAGCAAAGCTCAGGCCAAAGTGGCTCTGGAAGAGATCATCAATGGTATTACCCAGAGCTTGAAAGAAGGCGATGCTGTGCAACTGGTCGGTTTTGGCACCTTCAAGGTCACCCACCGCGCAGGCCGCACCGGTCGTAACCCGCAAACTGGTAAAGAGATCCAGATTGCTGCTGCCAACGTGCCTTCATTCGTGGCTGGCAAGGCTCTGAAAGACGCCGTCAAGTAAGTCCGAAAGTCTGTTTTGTCCAATGCCAGTCAGCTCGCTGACTGGCATTGTTTGTATGGGATTCTCCCATCCTTCCTAGTTAGTCCTTCCTGACTTTTCCTTCTGTCAGCCTCGTTGCGGCTGAGGCCTTATGCCGTCTGCGGGTTGGATGGCAGCGGCCAGATCCGCTCATAGGCCCAGGTAAAGACCATGATGTAGACGAGGTAGAAGGCGACGAAACCGAGATCCAGCATCAGGGCGTCCCACACTCCCAGATCGAGCCAGAACATGACGCAGGGGAGGGAGAGCATCATAAAGCTCGCCTCATAGCCAAACGCGTGCAGGAAGCGGTCCAGTGGTCGCTTGTTGGTGCGCCCGCAAAGTTTGAGCAACCCCTTGTCGAACAACAGGTTCCAGCCATAGGTCCAGGCGGTGGCGACGATGGAGAAGAAGATGGCCAGCGAACCGACCTCGGCGACGCCCTGACCGAACAGCTGGCTGATCAGCGGTGCGACCAGTGCCAGCCCGATGCCTTCGTAGAGAACCAGATAACGAAGTCGATCCGGGGTGGTGCGTAGTTGGGTACTACTCATGGGTGATGTGCCTCCTGTGGGAGGCGCATTCTAATAAGGGAGTGGTTAAAAGAGAAGCATCGGCCCGTCATGACTGACGTTGAGGGGCATGATGATGCCCCCTCATTTGCGATACATCTCTATTGCCAATTTGGGCGTTAGCCCTGAGTGGTCAAGTCTGCGACTCAGGCGCCGGTTGGCGTGACCCGGGTCAGCATGGCAAAGCCCTCTTCCACTTGAGTGAGCTCTACCTTGACCTCTCCCAACTCGGCGAGCGAGGCAACATGGGTGCCGCCACAGGGGATGGTGACCTCCTGGCCTTCCAGCATGCAGTGCCAGTAACGGGAATCGATGATCGCCTCGCCAGCGCGGCTGCGGCGAATCTCGCTCCCGGCGGCGATCCAGTCGGCCAGCTGCTGGTTGGCCTTCTCTTCAATCAGCGCCAGATCTGCCAGCAGCGCCTCGCTGTTGACCCCTTTCTTGCGTAGGCTCTTGCCGATGCGGTACTGCTCCCGCGATCCGCAAGGCTCGACCCGAGAGCTTTGAATAGCAAGACGATCGAAGTCGGGCTGGTCCAGTGCATCACGCTCGCTTACCTCCTTGCGCCAGTAGGGGATGAGTACCCGGTTGAGGGCTAGTGCCGCCAGATGGCAGCCGCTATGGCCCAGACTCAGGGCGTGGCGGGCAGCGCTATCTACTTGTAATTCGACCTGGCTGCCAACGGCCAGCTCATGGTCACCGGTCAGCGGGTGGACCACCACGAAACGCCACCCTTCAGCCCCCCGTTTTACCGGAATGGCTGTATCGACAAACAGCTTGCCATCTGGGCTGATGGCCCCCATCCGGCAAGGGCCAATGGCGGCTT
Organism: Aeromonas sp. R5-4; assembly: GCF_040908215.1. Lineage (NCBI taxonomy): Bacteria > Pseudomonadati > Pseudomonadota > Gammaproteobacteria > Aeromonadales > Aeromonadaceae > Aeromonas > Aeromonas sp. R5-4. The sequence continues at coordinate 13,519 of NZ_JBFODG010000031.1, forward strand.
CGCCCCCTTCCCAGCGAGCATGGCCCACGTCCCCCGGCTGATCGGGCCAGAGGTGACTCTGGGGATGAAAGGGGGTGAGGTCGGTGACCAGCAGCGTGGTGTCACCGCGCTGGCAGCAGACCACGCTGGCCTGCTCTTGATGATGGCCCAGTACGAAGCTGGCTCGGGTGTGTTCCATGGCAAGGCTCCCGCAACGATAAATGAGAAAAGAAAGCGGCAGCATACGCCAAAGTGCGAAGAGGCTCATTAACCAGAGTTAATGAGCCTCTCTTCTCGGTTTTACGGTTCGCTAGATCATGGCGACCAACAGATAGGCATTGAGCCCGATTACCAGCGCAACGATAAGGCGTCCTACCGCCTGGGTGACGGGGTGGTTACGATGTTGCCCCATCAGTGCCCGATCGCCGGTCAGCATCAACAGCGGGATCAGGGCCAGCGCGATGCCAAAGCTCAGGATCACCTGACTCAACACCAGAATTTCGGTGGTGTTGAGCCCCATGGCGATTACCACGAAGGCGGGAGCCATGGTGATGGCGCGACGTAGCCAGAGCGGGATGGTAAAGCGGACAAAGCCCTGCATCACCACTTGCCCGGCCAGGGTGCCCACCACGGTAGAGCTGATGCCGGAGGCGACCAGCGAGAGGCCAAACAGGGTGGCTGCCGCCTGACCCAGCAGTGGAGTGAGGGTCTGGTAGGCGGATTCCAGCTCCGCTACCTGCTGGTGGCCCGAGCTGTGGAACGCGGCGGCCGCCATCGCCATCATCGCCAGATTGACGAAGCCGGCGATGGTCATGGCAATCGCCACATCGACCCGGGTGGTGTGCAGCCGCTGGCTGACCGAGCCCTGATCCTGTGTGTGCTGGGTCAGTGCCGAGTGCAGATAGATAACGTGGGGCATCACGGTGGCACCGAGCACACCGGCGGCCAGATAGACGGCATCGCTATTGGGCAGACCAGGGAAGAGGGCGCCCTCCAGCAGGCTGGGCAGATGGGGGCGGGAGAAGATCAGCTCGACGATGTAGGCCGCCGCGACAAACAGCAGCAGGCCACCGACTACGAACTCCAGCGGTTTCTGACCACGAGATTGCAGCATCAGGATCCCCCAGGTCACTACGGCGGTGATACAGGCTCCTTCAAGCAAGGTCACGCCAAGCAGCAGCTTGAAGCCGACTGCGGCGCCGATAAATTCGGCGAGATCGGTGGCCATGGCGATGATCTCTGCCTGCACCCAGTAGGCCCAGACCGCCGGTTTTGGCAGTCGGTCGCGGATGTGCTCCGCCAGATTCTTGCCGGTGACGATGCCAAGTTTGGCCGAGAGGGTCTGCACCAGCATGGCCATCAGGTTGGCCCATACCACCACCCAGAGCAACTGGTAGCCAAAGGTAGAGCCCGCCTGAATATTGGTGGCGAAGTTGCCCGGGTCGATATAGCCGATGGCGGCGATAAAGGCTGGCCCGAGCAGGGTCAGTTTTAATTTGCGGGCTGGAATCGTAGTCGTCAGTGCGGGTTGCATGGCATCACCCTCCATAAGGATATGGAGAGAGAATAGATCTAAGTGATAATCATTATCAATTGTTGTTTCTGATGATTTCCATCGGGAAAAACATTTAAGGCAGTCAGTTGCAGTGAGGGATGTGATTTCGTACAATACGCCGCCCTAGAAAAGCAGCGACTAAACACCTTTATGTTCCTTGCCTCCGAGGTCTGGCTGCACCTGGGCGGAGGCTGAATTAATCCGTAAGGAGCTAAAATGCGTCATTACGAAATCGTCTTCATGGTTCATCCGGACCAGAGCGAGCAAGTTCCCGGCATGATCGAGCGTTACACCGGCGCCATCACCACCTCCGGTGGTACCATTCATCGCCTGGAAGATTGGGGCCGTCGTCAGCTGGCTTACCCGATCGACAAACTGCACAAAGCCCACTACGTTCTGATGAACGTAGAAGCAGAGCAAGCCGTTATCGATGAGCTGGAAACCAACTTCCGCTTCAACGATGCCGTTATCCGCAACATGATCATGCGCACCAAGCACGCCGTGACTGAAGTTTCTCCGATGGCCAAGGCCAAAGAAGAGCGCTTCACCCGTCGTGACGACGAGCGCCGCGAAGAAGCTACTGAAGCTGCTTCCGAAGAGTAATTCTGGATCACTGACTAGAGGATAAAGGCCATGGCACGTTATTTCCGTCGTCGTAAGTTCTGCCGCTTCACCGCCGAGAACGTTACCGAGATCGACTACAAAGATATCGTTACTCTGAAAAACTACATCACTGAATCTGGCAAGATCGTACCGAGCCGTATCACCGGTACCCGCGCCAAGTATCAGCGTCAGCTGGCACGCGCCATCAAGCGTGCTCGTTACCTGGCTCTGCTGCCGTACACCGATCTGCACAACAAGTAAGAATCGGCCCGGCACTTAAGCCTAACTCAACGAAATTTATAGAGGAAAGGTAATGCAAGTTATCCTGCTCGACAAAATCGCCAAACTGGGCGGTCTGGGTGACCAAGTTTCCGTGAAATCTGGTTATGCCCGTAACTACCTGATCCCGCAAGGCAAAGCTGTTATGGCCACCAAGGCCAACATCGAAGCTTTCGGTGCTCGTCGCGCTGAGCTGGAAGCCAAACTGGCTGCCAACAAAGCTGCTGCTGAAGAGCGTGCTGCCAAGCTGGCCGAACTGGCTTCCGTGGTTATCGCTTCCAAGTCTGGCGACGAAGGCAAGCTGTTCGGTTCCATCGGTACCCGTGACGTGGCTGAAGCCATCACTGCTGCCGGCGTAGCCGTTGCCAAGAGCGAAGTCCGCATGGGCAACGTTCTGCGTAACACCGGTGACTACGAAGTTGCTGTTCAGCTGCACGCTGACGTTAAAGCAACCGTACAGATCCAGGTTGTTGCCCTGTAATAGCGCTTCGCTTTTGCAGAAAAAACCCGCGCTTTTGCGCGGGTTTTTTATTTTCCGGCCCGAGGGTAGAGTGAAGGTCTGTTCCACTGGAGGAGATCCCTATGGCTTGGGTAGAAGGTCGCGTCATCGAACGCATCGAATGGACACCCACCCTGTTCTCCCTGCGGGTAGCGGCCGAGCTGGCCCCCTACAAGGCAGGCCAATTCACCAAGCTGGCCCTCGAGCAGGGCGATCGCCGCATTCAGCGCGCCTACTCCTTCGTCAATCCCCCCTCTTCGCCATACCACGAGTTCTATCTGGTCGAGATCCCGAGCGGTGAGCTGACTCCGTCCCTCGGCTCGCTGCAAGCAGGCGATACCCTGCTGGTGCAATCCCAGGCGACCGGCTTTCTGACGCTGGATGAGGTGCCCGCCGGGCGCGATCTCTGGCTGCTCTCGACCGGCACTGCCATCGGCCCCTTCCTCTCCATGCTGGCCGATAGTGAGGCGTTCAACCGTTTCGAGAATTTGGTGCTGGTGCATGGGGTACGTAAAGGCGAGGAGCTGAGCTATCAGGATTTGAACGCCAGCTTTGCCGAGCAATATGGCGAGCGCTTTCGCTATGTCCCCTTTGTCAGCCGCGAGCCCTGGCCCGATGCAATGGCAGGGCGGATCCCGGCGGCGATTGCCAATGGTCAGCTGCAGCAGCGGGTGGGATTGGAGTTCTCACCCGAGCTGAGCCAAGTGCTTATCTGCGGTAATCCGGAGATGGTGAAAGAGACCCAGCAGACCTTGCTGGCGCTGGGGTTGGCCAAGAATCTGAGGCGTGCGCCGGGCAATATCAGTGCGGAGAATTATTGGTAAACAATCAGCACAGGGGCGCCAAGCCCCTGTTGCATCAGGAGAGGGCGTTCAGTTCTTCTTGCTGTTGCCCTTGTTTTTATCCTTCTGTTTGTCGTGACCTTGCCCGGGGTTATTGCCGCTGTGGATACTGCGGTTGTAGTGATCCCGGTACTTGCCATCCATCTTGTCGCAGTTGAGTTTGATCCGGCTGTCGCCAATGCCAAGATCCAGGCAGTTGTCCTGCCACCAGTCGTACTCTTTGTCATCCCAGTCGAGATTGATCTTGATGTCATCACCGGAGATCTTGATGCTATCGCCATTTTTGCTTGGCGGTGCCGCAACCGCGATGCCATGCGCCATCAGCAGGGAGAGCAGCAGGGCGCCACGCTGGATAACGGGGTTGTGTTTGGCTTGGGTCATCGCAAGGGGACTCCTGTCGTTATTGGCCACTCTGCGAGTTGGCAGGGATCTGGTTGGTTTGCGGTGGCTGGTTGCGGTTCTCTTCATCTTCCAGATTGAATTTGACCGCCCTGCAGTCGGCCGGGGCGGTTTCGCCGACCCCCAAGTCGAGGCAGTCGTTCTGGGTCCAGCCAAACTGCTTGTCATCCCAGTCCAGGTTGAATTTAAGCTCATCGACGGAGAATTCGGAGCCACTGCTCTCTTGATATTGCTGTGTCGCTGCGGCGCTGCCGGTAACCAGAAGAAGGGAGAGTAGCAAAGTGGTCTTACTGTTCATGATGGCCTCGGATAATTGCAACGGTGGATGAGTGTACAGACCGGAGCTGAACCCGGGCGGAACTGTTCCCCATCTCACTACATGATCAAGTCAGGGAGGGATTGTATCGCTTTTCTGCTGCCGATTTGTCCGTTTTGGTCGCACTCTGGGCAGCTGGTCGCCAATCTGAAGGAATTCAGTCATTTGCCCTTCTCTGGGCGAGTCTGGCGACTATAATCGGCAGCCAACTTTTCCTGCACAGCACACCCCTTCATCATGACCACACAGGACTCCTCTACATTGCGCTACCCCAAGGGGTGGTTTGCTCTGACGACGGTATACAGTTTCACCGGGTTGGCTATTCTGGCCTCCATTATCTTCTCCCTGCTGCTGTTCCTCTCCATCGATGACAACCCGCTGATGAAGTGGCTGTTCGGCGGCTTGGCCATCATCTTCGAGCTGGGCAAGTTTTACGTCTGGTACGAGTACGGCGAGCGCAAGGCGCGGCGGGATTTGAGTGGCGCTTTTTGGTCGCTGTTGTTCTACAGCGTGCTGGCGGCCATCTCCATCGGCGGCAGTATTGGTGGCATCAACAGCGCCACCAACACGGTACTGAGCCAGCAGGCGCGCCACGAACGGGAGCTTGCCCGTTTCGACGAGCAGATCGCCAGCATCGAGCGGCAGATCCAGCTCAACGAGGAGGCGGCCCGCAAATATATCGAGCTGGAGCGTATCTCCAGTGGCGTCTCCTCGTTGCAGCACGCCAACACCAAGCTGCGCTTGCAGCAGGATGAGCTGCGTCAGCAACGCGATGCCAAGCCGGTCAACGAACAATCTTCCATGCTGGGGCTGATGAGCAGTCTGGCGGACGGGGTAGGGATGAGCATCAGTCAGGTGCAGTTCCTGCTGGTCTGCTTCCTCTCGGTGCTACTCGACGTGTTCGGTGCCTTTTTCGTCAGCCTGATCGGCGAGGAGAACCGCTTTCGCCGGATGTGGCGCTGGCAGCAGGATCAAGCTCGCAGAGAGGCGCAGGCAGCGTTGGCGATGGCTGCCCAGCCCGAGCCCATCATGCCCCCCGAGCCCGCCCCCGAAGTGCTGGCACAGGTGCGCGGTGCGCTGGTGAGCGGTGAGCTCAAGTGCAGCAAGCGCTCGGTGGCACAGGCGCTGTCACTCTCGCTGGAGGAGGTGGACCGGGTGTTCCACCATCTGCTGTCGCAAGGGGTGCTGGGGCAGGGGAGCAATCGACACTACTACCTCAATCCGGCGCTGGAGCAGCAACCCGGATAGTGAGAAGGCCACCGAAACTCGGTGGCCTTTTTCGTTATCGAGTGGCTGTGGCACTCAGTGAGTCAGCACCATCATCAGGCTGAGGAAGGCGGCCAGCCCGCCACCGATGCCGATGATCCAGTAAAACCCCTTGGCCCCCTGTTTGAGCGGGATGCGGAAGTAGAGCAGGAATGCCCACCACCCCAGCGCCAGCAACAGAGGAATAAGAAACATTCGAGCCATGGTCTCCTCGCTGTTATTCTGTTGACCCTCGATGCATCAACAGGATGGCTTGTGCAATGACGCAACTACAGATTACCGCATTCGGCGACCCCTCGGTACTCAAGCTCAACCCCTCTCTCGACAAGGTGCCTGCCGATGGCGAAGTGCGGGTGCGCATCTGCTTTGCGGGGGTTAACCCCATCGATGCCAAGACCCGGGCCGGTCTTGGCTGGGCGGCGGCCCAGAACAAGGACAAGCTGCCCTGGACACCGGGTTATGACGTCTCCGGCGTGGTGGAGAAGCTGGGCCCCGGCGTGACCTCGCTGGTCGAGGGGGATTTGGTGTGCGGCATGGTCGGTTTTCCCCTCGCTGCCGGTGGCTACGGGGAGTCTGTGGTGGCAAGCGAGAGTGAGCTGGTCAAGCTCGACGGGGTGAGCCTGCAGCAGGGGGCGGCGTTGCCGCTGGCCGGTCTCACCGCTTGGCAGGGGCTGCTTGAGCACGGCGGCCTCCAGAGCGGTCAGCGGGTCTTGATCCTCGCCGGTGCCGGTGGCGTCGGCCATCTGGCGGTGCAGTTTGCCAGTGCCTATGGCGCCGAGGTGGTGGCTACCGCCAGCCCCGACAACCATGGCTTCCTGCACGCTCTGGGGGCGAGCTGGATGGTGGATTACCACGACGCAAACTGGCCAGCAGCTGTGGTGGCAGAGGCCGGCCAGGTCGATCTGGTGCTGGATCTGGTAGGCGGCGAGAGCGGCAAGGCGGCGCTCGCCTGCGTCAAGTCGGGTGGCCGCCTGGTGACTGTGCCTACCATTACCGCCCAGCAGATCAAGGATGCTGGGGCTGCGGCGGGGATCGAGGTGGTCGGCATGCTGGTGCACCCCGACCAGAAGCAGCTGGGGCAGATGTTGGTGCTGCTGCGTCAGGGGGAGGTAAAGGTTACCCTTGCCGGTGAATTCCCCCTGGCCGAGGGGGCGCTGGCTCATCAGGCCATCGAAGGGGGCCATGTGCGCGGCAAGCTGCTGCTGCGGATGCCTGCGGCCGATGGCCTGCCCGGATGAATGGCATTACCGAGATGGGGCTGGGGTGGCTCTTTTTAAGCGCATTCACCTCCGCTACCCTGCTGCCCGGCAGCTCCGAAGTGCTGCTGGGGGCCATGGCGGCCAAGGGGGAGTGGAGCATGACGAGCCTGTTGCTGTGGGCGACGCTGGGCAATACCCTCGGCTCCATGACCACCTGGTGGCTCGGCTGGCTCGCCACCTTCAAGAAAAAACCGGAAGATTTTCAAGGCCGTGGGGAACAAAAAGCCTTAGGCTGGCTCAAACAACATGGTCACTGGTGTCTGCTGCTTGCCTGGACGCCGGTGGTCGGTGATGGTCTCTGTCTGTTGGCCGGTTGGCTGCGCCTCTCCTTCTGGCGCTCTCTCATTTTGATCGGGCTCGGCAAATTGTTCCGTTATGCCCTGGTTTTTCTGCTGGCCAGTCACATTTTCTAGCCTGTTTTTGTCACTCACGAGGTTACCGTGAACAAAGTCATACCTTTAACGATTCTGCTGGGCTTCACCCTGCCGGTGCTGGCGGCACCGACCCTGATCGCCGAACAGGGCAAGGAGGAGGGCAAGCTCGCCATCCCCTACCAGATGTACAAGCTGGACAACGGCCTGACCGTGATCCTGGCCCCCGACCGCTCCGATCCGCTGGTGCACCTCGATGTGACCTATCACGTCGGTTCATCCCGCGAGACGGTCGGCAAGTCCGGTTTCGCCCACTTCTTCGAGCACATGATGTTCCAGGGTTCGAAGCACGTTGGTGATCAGGAGCACATGCGGATCATCAACGAGGCCGGTGGCGATATGAACGGCACCACCAACAAGGATCGCACCAACTACTACGAAACCGTGCCGGCCAACCAGCTGGAAAAAGTGCTCTGGCTGGAGGCGGATCGGATGGGCTTCCTGCTCGATGCAGTGAGCCAGAAGAAGTTCGAGATCCAGCGCGCCACCGTCAAGAACGAGCGGGCCCAGCGGGTCGATAATCAGCCATACGGGCTGGTGAGCGAGAAGGTAGGGGAGGCGCTCTATCCGCGTACTCACCCCTACTCCTGGCAGCCTATCGGTTACGTGGAAGATCTCGACCGGGTCGATGTGAACGACCTCAAGCAGTTCTTCCTGCGCTGGTATGGTCCCAACAACGCCACCCTGACCCTGGGCGGCGACTTTGACAGCAAGCAGGCCCTCGAGTGGATCGAGAAGTACTTCGGCGCCATCCCGCGCGGCCCGGACGTGGCCGAGCCGACGCCAAAGCCGGTGACTCTGCCCGAGACCCGCTACGTGACGCTGCAGGACAAGGTGCACCTGCCGCTGCTCTATATCAGCTACCCCACCGTCTCTCTTGGCGATCCGCAGGAGCCGGCACTCGACATGTTTGCCGACGTGCTGGGCGGTTCCGCCAGCTCCATGCTCTACCAGTCGCTGGTGAAAACCGGCAAGGCGATCGATGTGGGGGCGTCCCACTATTGCGAAGAGCTGGCCTGTACCCTGACCGTCTACGCCTATCCCAATCCGTCGCAGGATGGCAGCCTCAAGACCCTCAAGGGGGAGGTGGACAAGGTGATCGGCGAGTTCGCCCAGCGCGGCCTCAAGCCGGAAGATCTGGAGAAGGCGATCGCCAAGTACCGCGCCTCTGCCATCTGGGGTCTGGATAGCGTCTCCGGCAAGGTGAGCCAGCTCGCCATGGGTCAGGTGTTTGCCCAGGATCCCAACTATGTGTTCAAGACGCTGGATGCCATCGGCAAGGTGACACCTGAGCAGGTGAAGGCCGCCTACGACAAGTTCATCGCCGGCAAGCCTGCGGTGGTGCTGAGCGTGGTGCCCAAGGGCAAGACCGAGTGGCAGGTTGCCACCCCGAACTTTACCCCCGCCAAGCGCGAACTGCCGGATTACAGCAAGCATGACGAAGCGCTGGCCGAACGACCGGTAAAAGACAATTTCGATCGCAGCGTGCAGCCCAAGGCGAGCGAGGCGGTGAGCGTCAAAGTGCCCGCCATCTGGCACGGGAAGCTCGACAAGAACATCGAGATCATCGGCACCAAGAGTGACGAGATCCCGGCCGTCTCCATCATGATCGCCCTGCCGGGCGGTATTCGTGCCGAAGATAAAGGACAGCTTGGGCTGGCCAATCTGACCGCCGCCATGATGGGACAGGGCACGGTGCGCCTGACCGAGGCTCAGCTGAGCGACGAGCTGCAAAAGCTGGGCTCAAGCATTGATGTCTCCAGCGCCCAGTACAACAACCTCATCACCGTCAGCTCGCTGGCGGACAAGCTGCCCCAGACGCTGGCGCTGGTGCGCGAGGTGCTGGAGCGTCCGGGCATGCGGGAGGCGGACTTCGAGCGGGTCAAGGCGCAGTTGCTGCAGGGGATGCAACAGGCCCAGCAACAGCCCGAGTGGCTGGCCGGGCAGGCGTTCCGTGAGCTGGTCTACGGCAAGCAGAACCGCCTCGGTCAACCTACCAATGGGGTGGCGGCCGATGTGGCCAAGCTGACCCTGGCGGACGTGAAGCACTTCTATCAGGCCTACTACAACCCCACCAACGCCAAAGTGGTGGTGGTCGGTGATGTGGGCCAGAAGCAGATCGAGGAGCAACTTGGCTTCCTGACCGAGTGGAAGGGGGCCACGCCGACTCTGGGGGATCTCAAGCTCAAGGGTGAGCAGGCCAAGCCGGGTATCTATCTGGTCGACAAACCGGGGGCGCCCCAGTCGGTGATCCGCATCGGTCGTCGCGCCATGCCGTTCGATACCACGGGGGATTACTTCACCGCCGGGCTGATGAACTTCAATCTGGGTGGCAACTTCAACAGCCGCATCAACCTCAACCTGCGGGAAGACAAGGGTTACACCTACGGCGCCAGCTCCGGCTTCTCCGCCAACCGCGAGGTTGGCACCTTCGCCACCGGCGCCAATGTGCGGGCCGATGCGACTGTGGATGCCATCCGCCAGTTCCTCAAGGAGATGGACAACTACCGCAAGAGCGGCCCGACACCGGTGGAGCTGGCCTATATGCGCAGCGCTGTCTCCCAGCAGGATGCCCTCTCTTACGAGACCTTGGGCCAGAAGGCGGGCTTCCTGCTGCAGATGGTGATGTATGACCTGAAACCGGACTATGTGCAGGCCCAGAACAACCTGATCAAAACGGTGTCGCCCGAGGCGCTGAAGGCCAGTGCCGCCCGTTGGCTCAATCCGGCCGACATGGTGATCGTGGTGGTGGGAGACAAGCAAAAGCTTGAAAAACCCCTGAAGGAGCTTCATCTTCCCATCTATCCGCTGCAGTTGCCGTAACTGACGCTTTATAAAAATCAAGAGCCGCCCCGGATGGGGCGGCCTCACATGAGCCGTGAATATGACTACAACAAGCTTGTCGCTCACCGAGTTGCTGAATGCGTTGGGATCACCGGAGCGCCTCACCGCGCTCAAGGGGATCCGGCGCGGGATCGAGCGTGAATGCCTGCGCATCACGCCGGATGGCCGACTCGCCCAGAGTGACCATCCCCGGGCGCTGGGCTCGGCCCTGACCCATCCCAATATCACCACCGACTACTCGGAGAGTCTGCTGGAGTTCATCACCCCGGCCACCGACTCCATCGACAGCCTGATGGAGCAGCTCGGCGACATCCATCACCATGTGATTCAGCATCTGGGTGACGAGCGGATTTGGCCGCTCTCCATGCCCTGCTTCGTCGGCGGGGAAGAGAGCATCCGGCTGGCCCAGTACGGCAGCTCCAATATCGGCAAGATGAAGACTCTCTACCGTCAAGGCTTGAAGAACCGCTACGGCAGCCTGATGCAGGTGATCGCCGGGGTGCACTTCAACTTCTCCATGCCCGACAGCTTCTGGAGCGAGTGGCAGGATCTGGTGTGCGAAGGGTGCTGCAGCCAGCGCTTTATCTCCGACAAGTACATGGGGCTTATTCGCAACGTCTACCGCTTCGGCTGGCTGGTACCCTATCTGTTTGGTGCCTCTCCGGCCATCTGCGAATCCTTCCTCAAAGGGCGCAAGAGCAACCTGCCGTTCGAGAAGACCGGCAAGGGCACCCTCTATCTACCTTACGCCACCGCGCTGCGTCTCTCCGATCTCGGTTACACCAACAGCGCCCAGGCTGGGCTCAAGATCAGCCACGACAATCTGCCGGCCTATGTCAGCAGCCTGCGCCGCGCCATCAACACCCACAATCCTGACTTTGCCAAGATCGGGGTCAAGGTGGATGGGGAGTATCGTCAGCTCAATGACAACGTGTTGCAGCTGGAGAATGAGCTCTACGCCCCAATCCGCCCCAAGCGCACCCCGCGCAGCGGCGAGAAGCCCTCGGATGCGCTGGATCAGCGCGGCATCGAATACATCGAGCTGCGTACCGTGGACGTCAACCCCTTCACCCCGCTCGGTATCGATGCCGACCAGATCCGCTTCTTCGATCTGTTCCTGGTCTGGTGCCTGCTGCGCCCCTCTCCGGTGCTGAGTGACGAAGAGATTGCCCGCAACCGCCGCAACCAGAACAAGGTGGTGCTGGAAGGACGTCGTCCCGGCCTGACGCTGGAAGATGAGCAGGGCAATGCCATTGGCCTCAAAGAGTACGGCCTCAAACTGTTTGACGAGCTGGCTCAGGTGGCCGACCTGCTGGATCGCTGCTGTGGCCGCAACCGCTATCGCGAGACGCTGGCGATGCACCTCGAGAAGCTGCTCGACCCCGAGCTCACCTACTCCGCCCGCATGCTCAGGGAACTGCTGGAGAGCGGCAAGGACAACGGCTGCTATGGTGACAAGCTGGCGACCCGCTATCGCGAGGAGCTGCTGGCAGGGGAGCTGCAGTACTGGGATGAGGCCTACTTTGTCGGTGAGGCGAAGGATTCCTTGGCCAAGCAGCGCGAACGCGAGCGCAGTGACAGCCTGTCGTTCGATGACTTCCTGGCCGACTACTTCGGTACCACTACCACTACGGCTTGAAGGCGGGTTCGTACCAACCAAAGTGCCAACAAAAAGCCGCTCGAGTGAGCGGCTTTTTTATTTCTCTGAACCTGAGCGATATCAGACGTGGTTGTACTCAGACATGGTTATACATGGCCTCGATTTCACTCTGGTACTTGGCCTCGATGATCTTGCGGCGCAGCTTCATGGTGGGGGTCAGTTCACCCAGCTCCATGGAGAAGGCGCTCGGCAGCAGGGTGAACTTCTTCACCTGCTCGAACTTGGCCAGCTCTTTTTGCAAGTCGGCGATGCGTGCTTCGAAGAACTCCATCACCCGGGAGTGGCGCAGCAGCTCGGTCTTGCACTGGTACTGCAGGTTGATGGAGCGGGCGTACTCCTCAAGCGACTCGAAGCAGGGGACGATCAGCGCCGAGACGAAGTGGCGGGCATCGGCGACGATGGCGATCTGCTCGATAAAGCGATCCTTGCCGATGGTTCCTTCCACCAGCTGCGGAGCCACGTACTTGCCGTTGGAGGTCTTCATCAGCTCCTTGAGACGCTCGGTGAAGTAGATATTGCCCTGGCTGTCGAGCTCACCGGCATCGCCGGTACGCAGGAAGCCATCCTCGGTCATCACTTCTGCGGTCGCGTCCGGCTTGTTGTAGTAGCCGCGCATCACGGTGGGGGAGCGCACCAGCAGCTCGTTGTTCTCACCCAGCTTCACCTCGATGCCGTTCAGTGCCGTGCCGATGGAGCCCAACTTGAACTGGCTGTCTTCGTAGCAGCAGACGGTGGCGGTGGTCTCGGTCATGCCGTAGCCGTACTTGAGGTTAAGCCCCATCGCCTGGAAGAAGAGGTTCACATCGTCGGCCAGACGGGCGCCCGCCACCGGCAGGAAGCGGGTACGACCGCCAAAACGGGCGCGCAGCTTGCGAAACACCAGTCGCTCGGCGAGCCAGCGCTGGCCGTAGAGCAGCGGGGAAGCGGACTTGCCAGCCTGACGGGTGGCAACCATCTGTTTTCCGACCTTGGTCGCCCAGCCAAACAGGGCGCGACGCAGAGCCGGAGCCTGAGCAACTTTGGCCTGGATCATGGCATAGGCCTTCTCGTATAGGCGCGGCACGGCGCACATCACGGTCGGCTGCACCTCGCCAATCACATCCATCACCTTCTGCGGATCGCGGATATAGACGTTCTCGGCACCACAGTAGAGCACGTAGTAGCTCCAGGCCCGCTCGAACACGTGGCTGAGTGGCAGCATGCAGAGCGACACATCCTGCTGATTGAGGTCGAGGCGGCTGTTGTGCATCTCGAAACAGGCGGCGATGTTGCTGAAGTCGAGCATCACCCCCTTGGGCTCGCCTGTGGTGCCGGAGGTGTAGATCAGGGTCAGCAGATCATCCATCCGGTACTGGGTTTCCCGTACTCGCAGTTCCTGCTCGCTGGGCTGATGGTTGCCGGAGACCAGAAATGTCTGGAAGTGGCTCGCCTGCTCGCAGCCGCGCAGGTTGACGCTGCCGTCGAGGGCGATGAGCTGGCGGATCTCGCCGCTTTCAATCAGTTGCAGCGCCTGATCGAACTGGGGTTGTTCGCCAACGAACAGCACCTTGATGCCGGCATCTTTGACGATGTAGCGCAGCTGATCGAGTGTGCTGGTGGGGTAGATAGGGACGCTGACGCCGCGGGCGGCAAGGATGCCGAGATCGGCCTGGGTCCACTCCGGCATGTTGCGGGCATAGATGCCGACCATTTCGGTTGGCTGGTGGCCGGCACGGATCAGCGCCTGTGCGCAGTAGTCCATGGCTTGGCCCAGAGTACGCCAGCCGATGGCGCGCCACTGGCCATCTTGCTGAACCCGCAGGGCAGCCTTGTTGCCAAGCTGGGCAATACGTTCACGCATCAGTCGAACCAGATGAAGCTTCGGCATCAGTTAAACATCCTTTAATTACAGTTGTACGCCCGCGAGGGCACTAAAAATCGGGCTAGAGTTTAAACTCCAACATTACAGCTTACAAGTGTGCGCTGTTTGTCTTGGATCACAAAGAGCGCAAATAGCTCTCCCTTTGTGCAGACTGGCCGATACTGCTAGGAGGCAGAGAGAGGGTTAACGATATGAATCTGTGGGTGAAAGGGGCGTTGGCCGCGGTCGGGCTGATGGTGGTGGGGGGCGCTGCGTTTTGGTTCTTTGCTGGAACGTCATCACAGGGGCCCGCCAATCCCTGGTATCAGGGGGCCGAGGGGTATCAGCAGGCGCAGCAACAGGCGCTGGCGTTGGGCTATCCGCTGCTCTATGTGCTGGAGACCCCCAAGTGCCGCCGCTGCGGCGATCTGGAGAAGAAATTCTGGCAGAGCAAGGAGATGGCTGGCCCGCTTGCCCGGCTGGTGAAGGTGCGGCTCAACCCGGGCAAGGGGGATGGCAGCGAGCAGATCCTGCGCCGCTTTCCCAAAGTCGCCACGCCGCCCGGTATCTATATCCAGCAGCCGGGCCAGCCCCTCAGACCCATCAAGATAGTGGTGGATATCGATCAGATCTGGATGCCGGGAAAAACCTGGCAGCGTGGCTTCTATATGCCGCTCTCCGGTGCCGGATTCGAGGCGGTAGTGCATACCACCCTGGCCTTGCAGGATCCCGCACTGGACAACGCCCCCCTCGATTGAGGGGGGACAAAAGGCTTGGGCGCTACGAACAGGCTGGATCAGCCGAAATCGAACAGTCGCGACATCAGCACCGCATCTTCCCTGTCGTTGCCGGTGCCGTAGTAGTCGGCGCGGCGGCAATATTCGGCAAAACCGGCACTCTCGTAGAGGTTGATGGCGGTCTGGTTACCGGCCCGCACCTCGAGAAACCAGGCCTCTGCCCCGGCTTGCTTGCTGCGCGCCAGATAGGCCTGCAGCAGTGTCCGTCCCAACCCCTTGCCCTGAAACGCCGGATGCACACAGATATTCATTAGCGAGCTGTCACCGGCCACCAGATCCGAGATATAGAAGCCCGCCGGGGAACCATCGACCAGCATCAAGCCGTTGAGATAGCGAGGGCCGAAGCAGGAGAGCAGGTTGGCCTCACTCCACGGCTCCTTGTGAGCGGCTTGCTCGATGGGGTAGACAAGGTCGAAATCGCTCTCGAGCAGGGGACGAAACTCAGGCATGGGGGCTCCGGATGGCAAGATATTGGGCACTGGGGTTGGCAGAGGCGGCATTTGTAAAATCAGGTAAAAAGAGCAGCATCACAGTGGGTCTTGGCGGCATGATGCAGGGTCACGCCGCGTTGGCCGCAAGGTGTTGGCGCAGCTGTTGCCACAGGGCGCGCTTTTGCGCGGCGCTGGGGGTGAGCGGGCAGATCAGCGCATTTGGCCGCGCGGGGTTGGCCTCCGTCAGCCAGAGCAGAGGGGAGGCGCCCGCCGTTTGCATATCGGCAGGCGGCAGCTCGCTGAGCAGTGAGACCTCGTCGGGGGTCATGCCGAGCAACTGGCAGATATCCGCCAGCAGCGTGGTGGCAGGCAGCTGAGGCGCCAGCAACCAGAGTTTGCCGCTAGGCAGCGGAGCGCGGGTGGCCGGTGCCGTCTGGCCGGGTTGTGCGGCATCTTGCTCCAACTCAGGCTCGGGTGCTGCGCCCAGCAATGCCGGACGACGCAGTTGCCAGCTTTGAATGCCCATGCGGGCCAACATGCTCTGACGAACGGGATCTTGCATTTGAGGCGACTCACTCTTGATCTGCATTGGGGAAAATTGTGTTGCGCAGGGTACACTCGAACCGCTTTTGCTGCACCCTTTGCAACGCATCATCTGGCGCATGCGGGCATGGTGCTCATCACGACACTGGCTATGCATGGGCGCAGCACGCTGCCGATATGGTATCGCACTGCCTTTGCGTTTTTTCCTGCCAGAGGCGGGTATTGTGCGGCAAGAGATACCAGAATAAACATCATAACAAGACAAAACCCAAGGTCGAGCAAATGGATATCGCGCCTTGGGGCTAACATCATCCCAGCTTCGGAACACTCTCTATGTCGTCTTTAGCTCAAGCCCAGAATCCTGCGCGTCTTATTCCCATCCAGGAGCGGCTGCCCCGGCTGCTGGCCGCCCTCGGTGAGGGGCTCTACGAACGGCAGGATGCCTTGCGCCTCGGTCTGCTGGCTGCCCTCAGTGGCGAGAGTGTCTTCTTGCTGGGGCCACCCGGTATCGCCAAGAGCCTGATTGCCCGTCGCCTCAAGCTGGCCTTTCACGACGCCCGCCACTTTGAATACCTGATGACCCGTTTCAGTACGCCGGAGGAGGTGTTTGGCCCCCTCTCCATTCAGGCGCTGAAAGAGGATGGCAAATACCTGCGCCTCACCACTGGTTATCTGCCGGAGGCCGAGGTGGTGTTCCTCGACGAGATCTGGAAGGCAGGTCCAGCCATCCTCAACACCCTGCTCACCGCCATCAACGAGCGGCAGTTTCGCAACGGCGACAGCCAGCACCCCATCCCGATGCGCTTGCTGGTGACTGCCTCCAACGAGCTGCCGGCGCCGGACAGCGGGCTGGAAGCGCTCTACGACCGGATGTTGGTGCGGATCTGGATGGACCGGGTGCAGGAGAAAGCCAACTTTCAATCCATGCTGGCCAGCGATGGTCACGCCCACCAGAATCTGCCGGAATCCCTGCAGATCCGGGGGGATGAGTACGAGCAGTGGCAGAACCAGATTGAACAGGTGCGCCTGCCGGATGCCTGTTTCGAACTCATCTATCAGCTGCGTCAGCAGCTCGACAGCCAGCTGGCCCATCGCTGCTATGTGTCGGATCGCCGCTGGAAGAAGGCGGTACGGCTCATCAAGGCGAGTGCCTTCTTCAATGGCCGCGATGAGGTCGCACCGGTAGATCTGCTGCTGTTCAAGGATTGTCTCTGGCATGACGAGGAGTCCCGCACCGCCCTGCTGGAGATGATGACCGAGTTTTCCCGCCTTTACGGCTATCAGCAACTGGCGATGACCCGTCAGCTGCTGGCGTTGCGGGATCAGTTCAAACAGCTCAAACAGAGCGTGGCTCAGCGCCTTTGCACAAAGGCCCGGCAACGCAAGCAGTGGTTTGGTCGGCGGGCCCGGGGTATCGAGATCCCGCTTGCCAATGCCAGACCCTTTGGCAAGCAGGTGCACTTCCATCTGCTCACCCCGGCGCCGCTGGATGGCGGCGATCCCGAACGTCTTACCCGCACCCTGGTGTTCGATCGCACCTTGCTCTCCCATTGGCATCCCAGCGGTGAGGCGCTGGTGGGTTATGAGTTCGGCAACCCGAAAGAGGGGCATTACGAGCTGGTGCTGGACGATGAGCTGCGGCTGCAGGTGCTCGATATCCAGCGCCAGCAGATCCCGTTGGTGCTGATGGAGCGCAACGCCATCCCCGAGGTGGTGCTGGCGCCCTGGTTGCAGTCGCTCGACGAGCAACTGGTCCAGGTCGGCAAGGTGATGCAGGAGCTCAAGCAGCAGCGCAGCCTGTTCGAGCGTCATCAGCAACACCTCTTTATCGACTCACGCTGGTTGCAGCAGGTGGAAGACAGCTTCTTCGTGCTGAACCGGGATCTCGAACTGCTGCGCAGCGAGTTGGTGCAGTGGCGAGAACGGTTGCCAAGGCTGGACGAGTAAGGAGCGCTCATGCTTGAGATCGGCATGCTGGATCTGGGCCTTCTCATGGGAGAGGGTGAGCTGGCGGGAGAGGTGGTGGCGCTGCTGGCGGCCTCACCCAAGATTTCCGAATTTATCAAACGCTCCCCGCTACAGGGCAAGCTGCTGAAAAAGCGCCTGCAGAGTTGGGGTGAGCAGCTTGGTGAGGAGATCCGTCACAAGCCGGTGCCGGTGGCGCTGGAGCAGGAGTACCTGCTCTATCAGGCGCATCGGCAACTGCCGATGACCGAGCTGATTGGTCGCCTGCCCGGCTTGCTGGAGTCGCTGGAGCAGTACAGCTCCTTCGCCGGTGAGGCCCGCTCCTTGGTGCGCCAGTTGATGGCTCACCCCACCGAGGGGCTGCGCCAGCTCTTTATCGAAAAGTGGCGCGCCAGTCTGGTGGGGAGCCTGTTGCAGTTGCAGCAGCAGATCGCCGAAGCGGAGCGGGAGAAGCAGCGTCAGGAGATTGAAGATCAGCTGCTGGCGAGCCGCACCCTGGCCGATGCCCTCGATCCCAACCAGATCTCCGCCGGTGGTCTTTGGGATCTGGCGCAGGGGCACTGGCACAAGCGCAGTCTGGTGCTGATCAAACAATATGCCCGCATGTTGCAGCGCGAGCCCTTGCTGGCGGAGATTGCCAGCCTGCTCGGGCGCAGCGAGCGGGATCGGCGGGCGCAGGAGCAACCTGTGCCGCCGGTGCAGGTGCTGGAGCTGGAGCCCGCTCCCAGCGACGATGTGCCGGACGATCTGGTGGGGATCCATCAGGCGAACGATCTGATGAGGTTACTGCCAAGTGAAGCTGTGATGCTGGGGCTGCCGGAGCTGGAGCTGGAGTTCTATCGCCGCTATCTGGAGCGGCGTCTGCTCAGCTACCAGTCACGTGGCACCTTGCCGCGTCAACGCATCATGCTGCGCACTCCGGAGCAGGGGGGGCAGCAGTTGCAGCAGCGAGGCCCCTTTATCGTCTGCGTCGATACCTCCGGCTCCATGGGGGGTTATCCCGAGGAGTGTGCCAAGGCGCTGTTTCTGGCGTTGCTCAAGGTGGCGATGGATGAGAAGCGCGGCTGCTACCTGATGCTCTTCTCCACCGAGGTGGCGACCCTCGAGATCACCGCGGATACCGGTCTGGACAAGGCGGAGCGCTTTCTCTCCATGAGTTTTCACGGCGGTACCGATCTGGTGCCCTGCCTGGAAAAAGCGCTGGCCAAGCTCGATGATCCCGCCTTTGCCAAGGCGGATGTGCTGGTCATCTCCGACTTTATCGCCCAGAGCCTGCCTCATCCCCTGCTCGATCAGATGAACCGCTATCGCCAGCGCCAGACCCGTTTTCACGCCGTCGCCATGTCCCGCCACGCCAAGCAGGCGCTGCTGCGGGTATTTGACAATAGCTGGCTGCTCGATTGCGGCCTGCGTGGTCGGCTGCTGCGGCGCTGGCAGCATCACTAGTGACCGGGAGGGGGCAACCCCTCTTGAGTTGTTATCCCGCCCCCTCTTTTTCGCTGTGCGTCCCCGCTTTATTCCAACGCGATGATATCGCAGTAAAATGTGACTAGCCTGCCATTCGGGCTCTCTGTCCGGGTGATAGCCTTTACAACCATTGTTACAGGGCAAAAGATGATGATTTTCCGGCATCGGCTTGCCCGATGATCTTTCCCATTGATCCGGAGTGTGTATGAGCCGACTTGCCTTGCTGCTGTTGCTGGCGGCGTTCGGGCTGGCAGCCAAACCCTTGTCCCCCGAGCAGTTGGAAAATGAACTGGGAGGGATGGAGCGGGTCTACCAGCCGATCGAGTTGCTGCGGGAGCGCGTTGCCCGTTTGCAGCGGGACGGCAACGCCTATCCGCCGTCGCAGCAGATGCGGATCAGTCGTCTGGCTTGCTGGGCCCAATCGGCCGATGACATGCAGGAGTCCCGAACCGCCATCGCCAATGCGGAGCGGATGCTGGTCATTGCGCGCGAGCAGGGTGATGACGCCGCCGTGGCGGAGCTGACGATTTGCCGCGGCTGGTTCAATCAGCTGCTCGGCGAGGTAGCGAAGGCTCGTCACGATTACGAAGAGGGGCTGCGGCTGGCAAGAGAGGCCGCCTTGCCAAAGCTGGAGGCGCTGGCGCTGGCCCGCCGGGGGGCCATGCTGTCTTTTCAGGGGGTCTCAGGCCAGGGGCTGATGGATCTCACCAAGGCTCACAGTATCTATGAGCAGCTGGGGTTGCCCACCTGGTATCACCAGGCGCAGCTCGAGATTGCAGCCACATTTCGTCGTATGGGCCTCTATGCCGAAGCGCTCGCCACCCTCAACCGGTTGAGCGAGCATTTTGCCAGGAGCCACGATGGATTTGGCTCGGCAAGGCTAAGTGATCAACTGGCGATGGTCTATCTGCAGACCGGGCGTTATCAGGATGCGCTGGGCGAGCTTGAACGCAGTGCGGCCTTTTATAATCAGCCTCAATATCTGATTGAGCATGCCGAACGCATGGTGATGCAGGCCGAGGCTCTGCTCGGGCTGGATCGCCCCGCTGATGCCGGACGCTTGTTGGCACAAGCGGCGAAGGTGCTCTCTCCCGATGTTGACCCCATCCTCCATGCGCATCTCGAGCTGGTGCGGGCGAGGTTGAGAGTCGAAGAGCAGGAACCTGTGCCAGCCTTGCGTGCGCTTGAGAAGATTGAGCCGATTTTGAAGGTGGAAGGGCACGTGCGCTTTTTGCTCGAGCTCTACTGGGTGCGCAGTCGGGCGCTCGAGTTGCAAGGTGACTATCCGGCGGCCCTGGCCGCATTGCGGGAGCATCTGGTGCAGGAGCAGCGGCTCGATCAGCTGTTACGGGAACAGAGCACGGCCTGGGTTCGCGGCGAGTTCGAGCTGGCCCGTCAGGAGGGTGAGAACGAGCGACTGCGAGTCGAGCAGCAGTTGCAGCAGCAGGAGCTGGAGCAGGTCAAGGAGCGTCGTTTCTGGCTGCTGGTGGTGATGGTGCTCTGCGGGGTACTGGCGCTGCTGACGATGGGGTGGCTGCTTGATCGCAACCGTCGGATGCGTCGTCTGGCCTTTACCGATGAGCTGACCGGCATCAACAACCGCCGTCGGGTGCTGCGGCAGGGCAGCGATATGTTGGCGCAGGCTCGCAGGCAGGGCTCGCCATTTTGTCTGCTGGTGTTCGATATCGATCACTTCAAGCGGATCAACGATACCCTGGGCCATCATCAAGGAGACAGGGTGCTGCAATGGGTCTCTCGGGCGGCAGATCGACAGCTGCGGCACCAGGATCAGTTGGGGCGTACCGGCGGAGAGGAGTTCTTGATCCTGCTGCCGGATACCAGCCTTGAAGAGGCGTGCCGGGTGGCTGAGCGGATCCGTCACTCGGTCGCCAACCGGGCGCTGCCCGGCATGTCGTACCCGGTAACCATCAGTATCGGATGTGCCTCTCTGCGAGACGATGATCAGGATCTGGCGGCCCTGATCCAGCGTGCCGACAATGCGCTGTATCGTGCGAAAGAGGCGGGGCGCAACCGGGTGGAGACAGACGAGTGACGGGCCGGGTATTGTCACTCACCAGGGTGTCATCGCTATTGGGGAGCACTCTGATACGGCGATGATGCTCGTCCCCTGCGCTCGTTCTTGCCTGCGATGACAGATTGGCAAGCCCGAGCGCAGAAGACCGTCAGAAGGGCGTTATGCCCAGGCGCTGCCGCCATTGAGGTGAAGCACCTCACCATTCATGTTGTTATTGCTCATCAGGAACAGTGCGGCCTGCGCATAATCCTCTCCCTCACCCAAGCGTTTCAACGGCAGGCTTTGCGCCACGGCTGCCACTTTTTGTGGGTCATTGCCCAGTGCTTTAAGCAGCATGGGAGTGCGCATGGGGCCCGGGTTGATGACGTTGATCCGACGGGGGGTCAGCTCGGTAACCAGACTGTGAGCCAGCGTTTCAACCGCGCCAGCTGCAACGGCAGGGAGTGCCTTACCTAGTTGTGGGCGGCGCGTCACCATCCCGGACGTGAGCACGATGGAGCCGCGTTCGGTCAGTTTGGGTGCTGCGGCGCGGATCGCATGAACACTTCCCCAGAAGCGGCTGTCCATGTTGATTTTCAAATCCTCGATGGCAGAGGTGAGAAAGCTGCCTGGTCGCATGACGGCGGCGGTGATGACGAGATGATCCAGCGAATCCAGCTGGTTGAAAAAGTGATTGACTGAGTCGACGTCGAGAATATCCAGTTGATGGCCACTGGCACTTGGGCCCAGTTCAGCCAGTGCAGTGGCAAGCTGCTCACGGCTGGAACCGCCGATAATGACCTTGGCGCCTTGCTCGATCGCTTGCTGGGCGGTGGCCAGGCCAAGACCCGAGGTACCACCGATAATGACGATCTGTTGATTGTGCAGGGTGGAATGTTTCATGTAATGACCTCTCCATTATGTAGATACGATTTACATATTTGTAGCTGGATAGGGAAAGTCCAAGTATGAAAATTTATCAAGAGTGGTTGTTGCTGGCATGGGGAGGGGGCCAACTCCACGTGGTCCGGATGCTGCCATCCGATTCGGAGTGTTTGATTTTCTGTTCAGTTGGAACCCGCGGAACGGAGGAGCGGCCAAATTATCATCTCTTGTCAGGCTGGGTATTTTTCACTCGCGCGGGTATAATGTCGCGCAATTTTGCTTTGACTCAGGCGAGAAGACCCATGTAACGCAACCCTCCTCCCTCTCTCCACCAGGTTGGCAATACGCCAGCTGGCGTGGCTTTCGTTGCGTATACATGTGCCGTGAGCGGCATTCCGGATTTATTCCCACGGTGGCTGATGCCACCGCTCAATAGAAGAACGTTGAATTATGTCAGCTGAATTTCTGAGTGAAGTCTCCAAGAGACGCACTTTTGCGATCATTTCGCACCCGGATGCGGGTAAAACCACCATCACTGAAAAAGTCCTGCTGTTCGGACAGGCCATTCAGCGCGCCGGTACCGTCAAGGGCCGTGGCTCGGGTCAGCACGCCAAATCCGACTGGATGGAGATGGAGAAGCAGCGTGGTATCTCCATCACCACCTCGGTGATGCAGTTCCCCTATGCCGATTGCCTGGTCAACCTGCTCGACACCCCGGGTCACGAGGACTTCTCCGAAGATACCTACCGTACCCTGACCGCGGTCGACTGCTGCCTGATGGTCATCGATGCCGCCAAGGGTGTTGAAGACCGGACCCGCAAGCTGATGGAAGTGACCCGGCTGCGTGATACCCCCATCCTCACCTTCATGAATAAGCTGGACCGCGAAGTGCGCGATCCGATGGAAGTGATGGACGAGGTAGAGCGCGAGCTGAAGATCATGTGCGCCCCCATCACCTGGCCCATCGGCTGCGGCAAATCCTTCAAGGGGGTCTATCACCTCTACAAGGATGAGACCTATCTCTATCAGAGCGGTCAGGGCCACACCATCCAGGAGAAGCGGGTGGTCAAGGGGCTGAACAACCCGGATCTGGATGCCGCCGTCGGCGAAGATTTGGCCCAGCAGCTGCGTGACGAGCTGGAGCTGGTGCAGGGCGCCTCCCCCGAGTTCGATCACGATGCCTTTATCGCTGGCGAGATGACCCCGGTCTTCTTCGGTACTGCGCTGGGCAACTTTGGTGTCGACCACATGCTGGATGGCCTGACCGACTGGGCGCCGTCTCCCATGCCGCGCAAGGCCGAGAGCCGCGAAGTGGTGGCGACCGAGGAGAAGTTCTCCGGCTTCGTGTTCAAGATCCAGGCAAACATGGATCCGAAGCACCGCGACCGTATCGCCTTTATGCGTATTGTGTCAGGTACTTACAGCAAGGGCATGAAGATGCGCCATGTGCGCATCGGCAAGGATGTGAACATCTCCGACGCCGTGACCTTTATGGCCGGTGACCGTGAGCAGGCGGAAGACGCCTTCGCCGGTGACATCATCGGTCTGCACAACCACGGCACCATCCAGATCGGCGACACCTTCACCCAGGGTGAAGATCTCAAGTTCACCGGTATCCCGAACTTTGCGCCGGAACTGTTCCGCCGCATCCGCCTGCGCGACCCGCTCAAGCAGAAGCAGCTGCTCAAGGGGCTGGTGCAGCTCTCTGAAGAGGGGGCGGTGCAGGTGTTCCGTCCGCTGATCAGCAACGATCTCATCGTTGGTGCGGTCGGTGTGCTGCAGTTTGACGTGGTGGTTTCGCGCCTCAAGAGCGAGTACAACGTCGAGGCCATCTACGAGGCGGTCAACGTCTCCACCGCCCGCTGGGTGGAAGGGACCGACGTCAAGAAGTTCGAAGAGTTCAAGCGCAAGAACGAGGTCAACCTGGCCCTCGATGGCGGTGACAATCTCACCTATATCGCGCCGACCATGGTCAACCTGCGACTGGCTCAGGAGCGCCACCCTGACGTGGAGTTCCGCCAGACTCGCGAGCACTGATACTGCTTACCAAATCCCGCCAGATGGCGGGATTTTTTATGCATCAAGGAGAGGTGATGGTTGAATCGATGAATCCTGCCTGCTCGGCTCTGGCTGAGAGTTATCTGTTATCCCTGCCCGTGGCTGCACGGGCTCGTCATGTATCAGCGGACTACTTCTGTGCTGATGAACACAATGCCAACCTCTGTGCCGCGCTGGTGGTAGCAGGACGCAAGCGAGCGACCTGTAGCCTCGCTTACTGGTATCTGGAGAAGGGCGAACGGATGCCGGAACAGGGGGACCTACTGGTGGTAACCGACTGGAGTGGTCTGCCCAAGGCGCTGGTTGAAATAGTCTCGGTCACCTTGTGCCCATTCGATGAGGTTGATGCTGCGTTTGCTGCCGAGGAGGGGGAGGGCGATGTCTCTCTGGCTTGGTGGCGCGAGGCGCACAAGGCCTTTTTCGAACACGAGATGAAGGCGGAAGGGAGAGAATTTGATGAGCACGCCACGCTGGTGCTGGAGCGATTCCGGGTAGTGGCGCTGCCGCAGTAAACGAAGCGGCAAGCTAGGGAGACTTCTGCTCGCCGCTATCACCTTAGAGCGCCAGGTCTAACACCATGCAGATCTCGCAATCCCCGTGGCCGGTGCAGCCAAGGGGGCTGGGCAGGTGTTCAAAGCCCAGTGATTCATAGAGGCTGGTGGCTTCGCGCAAGACTTCGGTCGTTTCCAGATAGCAGCGCTGATAACCAAGCGCGCGCGCCTCGTCCAGTGCCTGCAACACCAGCCGCTTGCCAAGGCCCAGTCCGCGCAGGGCGGGCATAAAGTACATCTTCTGCAGCTCGCAGACTCCCTCTTCTCCCGCCAATGGCGCGATACCGCCACCGCCGAGGATGGAACCGTCTGGTCCTTCGATGACCCAGTAGCGACTCTTCTCCCCCTTATAGCTCTGGGAGAGGGTATCGAGATTGGGATCCGAGACCCCATAGCCCTTGTCTGCGGTGAGGCCATATTCGGCCGAGACGGCGCGGATCACCAAGGCGATCTGGGCATTGTCCGCCGCCGTGATGGGGCGGATCCGGTAGCCCCGCTGGCGACGGGCGCGGGAGAGGGCGCTGCGATAGAGCCGCAGCCCTTGCCACAGCTGCTCCCGCTCGGGCAGGCTCAACTGCGCCAGCATCTCTTCCATCGCCCCGTCCATCTCCCGGTGCAACTCCAGCAGCATCCCCTGACCGTTGACGGTGAGGCGGGCCTCCTTGCTGCGGCCGTCGGAGGGGTGCGGGTGCCAGCTGATGAGCTCCCGCTCGGCGAGGCGGGCCAGCGGACGGCTGGCGTTGGATTTGTCGATGTGCAGCTTTTCTGCCAGCTGCTGATTGGTGGCCGGGGCGTTCTCCAGCTCGATCAGCAGGTGAGCCTCGATGGGGGTGAGGGCCAGATTGCCGCACTGCTGGGAGAGCATGCCGAGTTCGCGAACCAGATCGCGCGACAGGGCGCGCAGGGGACGGGGATCCATATCGTGGTTTCCTGTTTAGTTGTGTATGACAACTAAAATAGCGTAAAAGTTGTAATTCGCAACCTTTTGCTGTGATGACTTGCAGAATATGGTGTGAGCGGCAGCCCCGTTGATTGGGCTGCCGTAGGCATGGGGGGCGTCAGGCAGCGGCTCTGATGGCCAGCTCCGGTTGGCGGGAGAAGCAGCGGGCCAGCAGCAACATGGTGGCGACGCCTATGGTGCCCAACACCAGCCAGGGGAGGGCCGGTTGTCCTTGTTGCAGCGAGAAGTCATAGAGGGAGCCGCCGCCCACATAGCCGGTCATACCCCCCAGCGCCAGTCCGAGCCGGCTAAAACCCATGTAGCTGCCCCGGGCTGCCGGATTGGCCAGCCGGGTCATCAGGGTCTCCCGGGCCGGTTCGCAGATGATGATCCCCAGATAGAAGCAGGCCAGCAGTACGAAGATGCCGGAGAGGGTGCTGACGAAGGCGACCAGTCCGATCCCCACCGTCATCAGCAGGATACCCGCCATCAGCCGGCTCTCCAGCCGATAGCGCCGCTCGCTGAAACGGGCGATAGGGTAGAGCAGTGCCAGTGACAGCGCCGTTTCCAGGCTGTACATCCAGCCCACTGCCGTGGTGGTGCCAGAGAGCTGCTTGACCAGAATGGGGAAAATCAGCATCACCTGTACCCACAGCATGTAGTAGCCGCTCAGGATCAGTACCAGTCGGCAGAAGGCGCGATCCGCCAGCACCTGTCCCAACCCTTCCCGCATCGGGGTCGGTTTGACCGAGAGGCGGTAGGCGGGCAGCAGGGTCCAGTTGCAGAGAGCTGCCAGGGTGAATAGCCCTGCCCCCAGCAGGCAGACATAGGTGAAGTCAAAGCGCAGCAGCCAGCTGCCGAGCAGGGCACCGGTGACGGCCCCTGCGCTCTCCAGCATCATCAGCAGGGAGATAAAGCGGCCCCGTTCATGGGGACGGGTAAATTTGATCACCAGTGCGGCCCGTGGCGGGTCGAACAGGCAACCGCCCAGTCCGGAGAGGAAACAGGAGAAAATCAGCATGGCGCCGCTGTCGGCCCAGGCCAGGGTGGCAAAGCCGACGGCGCGCAACAGCATGCCGGTGACAATGAGCGGGCGGGCACCGAAGCGGTCGGCCAGCGAACCGCCAAAGATCCCCAGCCCCTGCTGGGTCAGCTGGCGCAGGCCGAGGGCCAGCCCCACCAGACCGGCCGCCCAGCCGAGTTGATCGACGAAGCGCAGGCTGATCATCGGCATCACCACAAAGAAACCCAGGATCACCAGTGTGGTATCCAGCGCCAGAAACCAGCGCCCCCAAAACCTCGCCCTATCGACCATAACGCCCTCTCATTCACAGATACCTTCATTCTGGAGAGGGTTTAGATATAGTGGTAGACGACAACTACCTATATTTCATATCAGGATTATTTATGTCTATGGATCTGGACGATCTGCAACTGCTGCTGGATGTGGCCGAGCTGGGCAGCTTCAGTCAGGCGGCGGCCATTCGTGGCTGGTCACAGCCGCTGGTGAGCCAGCGGATTGCCCAGCTGGAGGAGAGCCTCGGGGCGCCGCTGTTTCAGCGTCATCGGCGCGGGGTGACGCCGACCCGTGCCTGCGAGGAGTTTCTCCCTGCCGCCCGCTCGGCGCTGGCCACTCTGAGCGAAGGGCGACTGGCACTGCAGGGGGCGCCTGCGCTGCCTTGTATCCGTCTCTCCAGCTTGCCATCCCTCACTTCGGTGGTGTTTGGCTCGTTATTGATGGAGCTGGTGGATGAGCCGTTCGAGATCCGCTGCACCACGGATCACTCCGGCGAGATCATGCAGTCGCTGCTGACCGGGGAGGCCGATATCGGATTTGTACTCAAGCGTCCGCCGGTTGCGGGCCTGCAGATGGAGCTGCTCTGTTGCTCCCCCATTATCGCTATCGCCTCGCCATTGCATACGCTGGCCGGTTGTCACGGCCTCACCCTGGAGGATATTGCCGACCAGCGGCTGGCGCCTCAGGTATGGGGGCCGGGGTGTGACGTCTTTATCCAGCAGTTGCGGCGGCTGCGGCGGGCCGCCAGCCCCCTGCATGCGGTGCAGCCCGCCAGTGCGGCGCGGGATCTGGCGCTGGAACACGGGTTTATCACCCTGATGCCGGAGCTGGCCATCAAGCGGGATCTGGAGGTGGGGCGGCTGGTCAGGCTCGATGTGCGCAATCTGCCGCAAGAGCATTGGGATGTGATGATGGCTTGGCGAGGTGGCAAGCGGCCCAACCCGGCTCGGGAAACCGTGTTGGCCACCGCCCGCACGCTGGCGAAACGGTGGCGCAATGAGTAGAGCGATGCGGGACAAGGCCCGCATCGGGTGGATCAGTAGCTGGCCTTGAGGGTTACGCCACTGAACGCGGAAAACCCTGACAGCTGCACATGCCAGGTGCCCGCCTTGGGATTGGTGAACGAGCAGCTTTCGTTATTGCCCCCCTTGTAGGGGCGGCAGTCATAACTGCTGCTGGTGGGGGCGCTGCCAAAGCGGACGTAGAGGTCGGCATCTCCGGTGCCGCCGTTGCTGCTGATCTGCAGCGACCTGGTGCCCGCCGGTACGTTCAGGGTGTAGTTGAGCTTGCCACCCTTGCTGGCGGCGAGGTTGCTCACCGGCACGCCGTTTTGCAGTACGTTGTCACTCGGTGGCGGTGTGGTGCCGCAACTGGCATCAACCCCGACGGTCTGGAAGGCCCGTGCTACATCCGCCTGATTGTAACCCAGATCGGCGGTCGCCCGGCTGACGCCGCAGGCCCCTTGCTGGTAGTTGGTGTTGGCGCCCCAGTAGAGGCGGTTGGCCAGCAAGAACACTTCAAATGCCTTGCGGGTGTTCCAGCCACTGCTGGTGGCGAGCAGGTAGAAGGCGCGGTTATAGACCCCTGAGCTGTGGTGTACATCCATCCCCTCCTGATAATCCGCGGCATGGCCGATGGATCTGCCATCCCGGGTCGGATCCTCGAAGTAGCGCAGGGAGCCGTTGCCCTTGAAGATCTGGGCGCCGACCAGCCAGTCGTTGCTCCCCTTCATGTAGAACTCGGCCGCTTCCCCCGCCATATCGGAGAAGGCCTCGTTGATGCCGCCGGATTGTCCTGAATAGATCAGCCCGGAGTTCTGCTCGGTAAAGCCGTGGCTCACCTCGTGGGCCGCCACATCAAGGCTCACCAGCGGGTGGAAGGTGGTAGCGCCGTCACCGAAGGTCATCTGGCTGCCATCCCAGAAGGCATTTTCGTAATTCTTGCTGTAGTGAACCCGCATCTTCAGTTTGAAGGTGAGGGGCGCCGTGTTGTACCAGTTGCGGTACATGTCGAACACCACGTTGCCGAAGTAGTGGGCGTCGTTGAGGGGCGAGTAGGCGCCGTTGATCTCCTTGACCCGGTTCTCCGGACAGGTGAACTGGTGGATGGCACCGCCTGAGGTGGCGTGGTTGAGGTTGATGGTATCGACGTTGGGGCTGGTCATCCGGCAGTTGTCATCCACGATGAGCGGGCCAAAGTCGGTGCCGTAAAAGTATTTGCCGGTCTTGATGTTGCCCCCGGGGCCGGTGGCGTCCTTGTGGTTGATCCCCTCCCAGCGTTTGAGCTCCTCACCGCTCTGGGCATCAAGAATGACGAAGGGGCGGCTTGGCTTGTCACCTTCCGCAACGAAGGAGACCTGATAGACCAGTCGGGCCAGACCGTTCTCGTCCTGCATCACGTAAAGCTTGATCTGCTCGTTGCTCCCCTTGCTGCCCGCCTTGGCCTTGCTGGCGGCATCCTGTGGCGAAAGGGTGGCGACCGGGCTTGCCACATCCTGATCGATCTGGCGCAGCATGCGTCCACTGGCCTGTTGCAGCTGGCCGTTCAGGCTCTTGTCAGCCACCACCACCTGACCCATTACCGGGATGCCGTTCCAGACCTGCTCGTAGCGGATCCGCTGCTGGCCGTTGGGCAGCTTGACCACCCGCACCTGACGAAACTCGCCATCTTCCAGCTGCAAGGTACCACTCGCGGCACTGAGACCTGTCATGGCCCGGATGCCGTTTGCCGTTACGTTGATCTCTACCTCTTGCGCCGCCAGTGCGGCGCTTCCCCAGCAGGCCAGCGCAACGGCCAGATAAATTTTATTCATCTCTTCTTTCCTTAAATCGATGAGGTTGATAAACCGACCGAAGGTCGGGCGTTTTGAAGCTAGTGCCGGTGGGGGAAAGTGCCCCCTGTCAAAAGTGACAGCGCAGCACAAAGGGGTAGCAGGATCTGCCAAAGTGCCGTTTGGGGGCATTTATCGGCGTCATGTGGAGAGCATTATCCGGTTTCAGACACCCACCCTCCTCTTTTGAGGGAGGAGAGATCGTGCGCAGTCACCCTCTGCGAAGCCTGCCGGAGGAGGGCCGTAAAAGTGGCTGGCGCGGCCAGTGGCGATTGGCTACATTGGGTGCTGGTTCGCGATTTGATCACTGATTTGAAAGGAGAATCCCATGTTTTCATGGCAGTTGGACGACGAGCTTGCGCTGCTCTTCTTGCAGCCCGATATGGCGAGCGAACTGTTTGCCCTCTGCAATGACAACCGGGAGTACCTCTCCCAGTGGCTACCCTGGCCGCCACTGATCCAGCGCCCCGTCGACAGCGCCCTCTTCATTCGCAGTGCCATCGAGAAGTTCGCCCGGGGTGAGGGGCTCACCACTGCCATCGAGTATCAGGGGGAGGTGGTGGGGGTCATAGGTTACAACAGCATCGATCATGACCTTGGCAAGGTGGTCATCGGTTACTGGCTGGCGGAGCGCTGGCAGGGTAACGGCATCATCACCCGGGCCTGTCAGGCCCTGATCCACCACGCCTTCGAGGAGATGGGGATGGAGAAGGTGGAGATCAGCGCCGCCACCGATAACGAGCCCAGCAGGGCTGTTTGTGAACGGCTCGGGATGCAGCTTGAGGGGGTGACCCGGCGCGCAGAGCGGCTGGGCAACCGGATTGTGGACCATGCCCACTACAGCTTGCTGCGCGATGAGTGGTTAAGGCAGAGGGAGTCCTGATGGCGCTGCCACATATCAAGACGGCCCGCACCCACCTGACCATACTGTCGCCGGATCAGGCCCCCATGATGCTCGACTTCTACCGGCGCAACCGTGCCCATCTCGCCCCCTGGGAGCCGCTGCGCGATGACCATTTCTACACGCTTTCTTACTGGCATAACCGGCTGCAGGATAGCTACAACCAGTTCTTCAACGGCACCGGCGTCAATCTGGTGGCCCTCGATCCGGCTGGCGAGCGGGTGATCGCCACCTGTAACTTCAGCAATATCCTGATGGGGGTCTTCAAGGCGTGTCATCTGGGCTATGCCATCGACCAGCAGCATCAGGGGCAGGGGGTGATGGGAGAGGTGCTGTCAGCCGCCATCGACTATCTGTTTCGGGAGCACGATCTGCATCGCATCATGGCTTGCTATATGCCTGCCAATCAGCGCAGTGGCGCCCTGCTGGAGCGGCTTGGCTTCGAGCGGGAGGGATTCGCGCGGGCGTATCTGATGATCAATGGTCGCTGGGAGGATCACATCCTCACCTCGCTGATTAATCCGGCTCCCTGATCGTCAGATAAAAAAACGGGCCCGCAGTTGCCTTCGGACCCGTCTTCGAATGAGGTGCAGGCTTAGTTGGCCTTGGCATCGCTCACTGCAGCTTCAACCTTGGTAGCGGCTTCGGTAGCAGCTTTTTCTACGGTTGCAGTCGCTTCGGAGGTGGCCTTCTCTACGGTAGAGGTGGCTTCGCTAGCGGCTTTTTCTACAGTGGCAGCAACTTCGGCGGCCGGAGCAGCAGCAGGAGCGGCAGCTTTTTCTTCTTTCTGACCGCAAGCAGTCAACATCAGACCCAGGATACCGGCTACCAGTACTTTGTTCATGTGCATTCCCTCAAAAAAAGATGGAGAGATGGTCTGTGCAACCATCACAGCGCCCACCGTTGCCCGGTATTGAAACAAGAAGCCGGGAGGCAGCAGGCGGGCGCAATATAGCCCCATTAGTTACCGATGAAAACGGATATCACAATGACATTTTTTCGTGCCGTGGATAAAAAGCTCCACTGCAACGACTGATATCAATACAAGATGCCGTCAAATGGCACTAATTGCACAATAAAACACCACTTCGTTGCCATCTTGTGGCGGTTTAACAAGGTCAAGGTTGCTCAAGCGCGGTCGATGGCCCACACCTTAGTCAGACAGCTTCTGACAGGGCAGCCGTTTTCCCTCAAGGTGGCTCTGACGGGCCAGATCCAGCAGCGCCATCACCGCCAGCGCTTCACTTGCTGGCACCGGATTGCTTCCCTCACCCTTGATGGCGGCGCAGACACCGCGATAGTAGGCGCCATAATCCCCCGCCTCACCCACCACGCTCTGCTGCTGTAACTGACCATCCACAATGCGGCTGAGCTGACCGGGTTCACTATCCACGCCCCAATCCGCCGCCGGTGGCCGCTTGCCCAGTTTGAGCTGATCTTCCTGCACATCCATACCGAATTTCACGAATGAGCCCTGGCTGCCGTGAATGACAAAGCGCGGCATGGTGGCCGAGACCAGACAGCTGCCATGCAGAATAACCCGCAGAGCACCGTAACCCAGCACCACATGGAAGTAGTCGTCCGCCAGTGCGCCGGGGCGCTGCTCGGCCAGATCGGCCTGCAGCCAGTCCGGCTGACCGAACAGCTGCAGCGCCTGATCCAGTACATGGGGGCCGAGATCGAACCAGAGGCCGGAACCCGGGCCACCCGCTTCGCGCCAGCGCTGGCGCACTTCGGGGCGATAGCGATCGAAGTGGGATTCGAACTGGGCGATCTGCCCCAGCGTCCCTTCGGCAATCAAACGGCGCACGGTAAGGAAATCCCCGTCCCAACGACGGTTGTGGAAGATGCTGAGTAGTCGCTGCTGCTTTTCGGCCAGCTCGACCAGCGCTTGCGCCTCGGCCAGATCCAGTGCAAAGGGCTTGTCGATCACCACATGTTTGCCTGCCTGCAGCGCCTGGCGGGCTAGAGGCGCATGGGTGTCGTTGGGGGTGGCGATCACCACCAGATCGACGGTCTCATCCCTCAGCACCTCCTCCAGTGAGCCGACCCGGCAGTCGGGCAGATCGGCCTGCACCTTGGCGGCATCGCGGCTTACCACCCAGCTCAGGGACAAGCCCGGGGTGGTGGAGAGGAAGGGGGCGTGGAAGGTCTTGCCTGCAAAGCCATAGCCCACCAGGGCTGCGTTGAGAGTGTGGCTCATCGGGAGTTCTCCGCTGACATCGAGTGAGTGGGGTTGCCATCGCAGGCAATCTGCCGGATGGCCATGTGCTGTAAAGGCGATACAAACGAGAAGGGGGCCGATGGCCCCCTGAGTGTGCCCATCAGAGCACAGGATTTATTGCAAACACAAGCGGCGACCGCGTCGGGTCATCAGCATCACCAAGGGCGGCAGCAGCAGCCACATATGCAGTGCCAGCTGGCTCAGCGGGTCGTGCATCAGGGCGCCGGTCAGACCAACCAGGGCGCCGGAGCCGCTCATCTGGAACAGGCCGAGCAGAGCCGCGGCGGTACCGGCGCAGTGGCCGAACGGTGCCAGCGCCATCCCGGCAGCCGAGCCCAGAATCATGGCAAAGCCGATGCTGGAGAGGAATACCGGCCCCATCATCGCCAGCGGATGTTCGATGTGCATGGCCAAAGTCAGGATGATGGCCGAGAGCATCAACACCAGCAGACCGATGCGCAGGGTGCGTCTTGGCCCCACCTTGGCGATAAAGCGCGGCGCCATGAAGCAGGCCAGGATGTTGAGGGCTGCGTTGGCGGTAAACCAGTAGCTAAAGCCGCTCATGTCCAGCCCCAGTTTCACCATCAGCTGCACTGGTGCGGCGGTGACATAAGCGAGGATCACCGCCATCGCCAGCATGCACAGCGCCGCATTGAACAGGAAGCTGGGGGAGCGCAGCACCGGGCTGTAGCGGGACCAGCTGATGAGGGCTCCTTCACTGCGGGTCTCCTCCGGGCGGGTCTCCGGCATCCGCCACATCAGCCAGCTGCCGACGATAAGCGCATAACCGGCCATAAACCAGAAGTTGGCAGACCAGCCCGCCTTGGCGGTGAGCCAGCCACCGAGCAGGGGCGCCAGCGCAGGAATAAAGCAGATGGCGCCATTGAGGTAGGAGATCATCTGGCCGCTCTTTTTCGGGCCATAGCTGTCACGCACTACCGAGAAGGCGGCGACCGAAGTAGCGCAGGCGCCGAAGCCCTGCAGCACCCGGGCCAGCATCAATTCGCCGAGGCTGGCGGCAAAACCGGCCCCCAGCGCGCTCAGGCCATAGAGCAGCACGCCGCCCAGCGCGATGGGCTTGCGACCGTAGCGATCG
The DNA here is from genome assembly GCF_040908215.1 of Aeromonas sp. R5-4. Lineage (NCBI taxonomy): Bacteria > Pseudomonadati > Pseudomonadota > Gammaproteobacteria > Aeromonadales > Aeromonadaceae > Aeromonas > Aeromonas sp. R5-4. The sequence continues at coordinate 47,290 of NZ_JBFODG010000031.1, forward strand.
GCCAGCGGGCCAACAAGCAGTTGCCCCAGCCCCATGCTGAACAGGAACCAGGTGATGGTGCCCTGCATCAGCGTCACTTCGGCGCCCAGCTGCTCGGCCATCTGCGGAATGGCGGGCAGGTAGATGTCGATAGCCAGCGGACTGAACAGCACCAGTAGTACGAGTAAAAGTATCAATGGCATCTGTCACCTCTTTAGTCAGCCAGGTTAATGAATTGGGGCGCGAGTCTACTGACTCACAGTAATGAATAGAAATGGTATTTAATCACTTTGGTTATTCCATTATGGAAACATGTATTAAAAAGCTGGTTATTCGATGGCGGCACATCCCCCGTAACCCCATCACAGCGGGTGTAATTGACGCTTTTACTAAACGCTTGCGCCGCATAGAATGCGCAGATTATTTTTGCGGAGGTGCTCGATGAACAAGCTTGTCCTGGCAACAGGTAACCAGAAAAAGGTGAAGGAATTGGCCGCCATGCTGGCCGATATGAAGATCCAGGTGATCCCACAGAGCGAGTTTGCGGTCTCCGATGCCGATGAGACCGGTACCACCTTCGTCGAGAATGCCATCATCAAGGCCCGCCACGCCGCCCGCATTACCGGTCTGCCCGCCGTGGCCGATGACTCCGGTCTGGAAGTCGATCTGCTGCAAGGGCGCCCCGGCGTCTACTCCGCCCGCTTTGCCGGTGTGGGTGCCGGCGACAAGGCCAACATCGAGAAGCTGCTCGGCGAGCTGCAAGGTGCCCCCGAGTATCTGAAGAGCGCCCGCTTCTGGTGTGTGCTGGTCTATATGCGCCACGCTGACGATCCCACTCCCATCATCTGTCAGGCGAGCTGGGAAGGGATGATCATCGACGAGCCGCGCGGTCAACATGGCTTTGGCTATGACCCGGTATTCTTCGTGCCGGATCACGACTGCACCGCCGCCCAGATGCCAGCCGAGCTGAAGAACCAGCTGAGCCATCGCGGTCAGGCGCTGGCGAAGCTCAAAGCGGCGCTGGCTGCGGCGCACTGAGTCACTTCGCCACCTTGTCGGTTACACACGGTTAATTACACATAGTCATCTACAATGGGGGCCTTGAGCCCCCGTTTTATTGGAAGCCCCATGCTGCAACTGCCGCCGCTCTCTCTCTATATTCATGTGCCCTGGTGCGTCCAGAAGTGCCCTTACTGTGACTTCAACTCCCATGCCCAGAAGGGGGAGTTGCCTCACCTCGAATATGTCGCTGCCCTGCTGGAGGATCTGGATCAGGATCTGAAGTGGGCGCAGGGGCGGCCGCTCTCCTCGATCTTTATCGGCGGCGGCACTCCCAGCCTGTTGACGGTGGAGGCGATGCAAACCTTGCTGGACGGGGTGCGGGCCCGCATTCCGCTCACTGCAGATTGCGAGATCACCATGGAGGCCAACCCGGGCACGGTGGAGGCGGACAAGTTCGCCGGTTTCCAGCGCGCCGGCATCAACCGTATCTCCATCGGGGTGCAGAGCTTCCAGCAGGAGAAGCTGACCCGCCTCGGCCGCATTCACGGCCCGGAAGAGGCGCGCAAGGCCGCCGCACTGGCCCATGCCATCAAGTTGCCGACCTTCAATCTAGATCTGATGCACGGCCTGCCGGATCAGAGTCTGGATGATGCCCTTTATGACCTGCAACAGGCTATCGACTGCGCGCCGCCGCACCTCTCCTGGTATCAGCTCACCATAGAGCCGAACACGGCGTTTGCCTCCAAGCCGCCCAAACTGCCTGAAGATGACACCCTGTGGGATATCTACGAGCAGGGCCACGCCATGCTCACCGCCAGCGGTTATCGCCAGTACGAGATCTCGGCTTACGCCAAAGAGGGCTATCAGTGCCGTCACAACCTCAACTACTGGCGCTTTGGCGACTATCTGGGTATCGGCTGTGGCGCCCACGGCAAAGTGACTGATCTCGCGCATCAGCAGATCCTGCGTACCGCCAAGGTTAAACATCCGAAAGGGTATCTGGACAAGAGTCGCCCCTATCTGGACGAGCAGTGGCAGGTGACGGCAGACGATTTGCCGCTCGAATACTTTATGAACCGCTTCCGCCTGTTTGAACCGGCCCCCAAGGCGGAGTTCGAGGCTTATACCGGCTTGCCGCTGGAGCGGGTGGAGACGGTGCTGACCATTGCCCAGAGCAAGGAGCTGATCGAGGATTTGGGCGACAGCTGGCAGCTTACCTCCCTCGGTCATCGCTATCTCAACGTGCTGCTCGAACTGTTTATGGATGAGTAAGCTGCCTGTTGAGGCGCAACTTTGAGGCGGTGAGTTGGCGTTGCCAAATCGCCTCTTCTGTCAAAACAATCAGGGCGCCATTGGCGCCCTGATTGTTTATGGTCGGTAGAAACCCGCTCAGCAGCTGACGCGGATCATCTGCTGTTGGCCGGGCTCCCACCGCTTGCCAAATTTGGCCTTGCGCTGGTAACTCCCCTTGCCCTTCTTGTTGCGCTCGACCCGGCTGCGAAACAGCGGATCGGAGAGCAGGGCGTGCAGATGGTTATCCTTTATCTCGCCGCGCTGATGGGCATAGTTGTCCCCTTGCGCATGCTCCTCACGGGGGAGGGCGGGTTGGTTGACCCGAATCTTGGCCATGATGGCTCCTCTTCTTGCTCTTGCTGTGTTGACGCTTGTGTCTGGATGGCGGTTTTCGCAGCGGGCGCCTCTTCAGATGAGTGCCCGGTAACCGGATGCACTGGCACCGGTTAAAAACGCGGCGAGTTTGTCACCAAATCGCCGCTGGTGCAATGAGCGGGCTGGTGCCGTCAGCCAACGTGGTCATGCTCATCGTGGTTATGATGCTCGTGATGAGCGGGTGCTCCCGACTCCAGTGTTTCCAAAATGGCGCAGTGCTCCGCCGAGCGCGGCCCGCCACAGCAGATGTTGGAAAGCTCGCGCAGGTTGTCGCGAAAGCGGGTCAGTTCGATGATCTTCTGCTCCACCTGGGCCAGCTTGGTGTCAGCTACCGCTTTTACCTCCTGACAGGTGACCTTGGCCTTGTTGGTATCGAGATCGAGCAGCTCGCCGATATCGGCCAGCGAGAAGCCCACCGACTTGGCGCGAATGATGAACTCCAGCCGCCGCTTGTCCTGTTCGCTGTAGAGGCGGTAGCCAGATTCGTTGCGGATCCCCGGCGAGATGAGTCCGTTCTTCTCATAAAAACGCAGGGTATCCGCCTTGACCCCGCACGCCTTGGCCAGTTCACCGATCCGGTACATGCTCTCTCTCCCCTTGAATGTATGCCGCCACAAAAACCGGAATCCACTATCACCCCTTTGCCCATGGATTGCCAGCCAAGGGCATAAAAGGGGCAGATAAACATCTCCTGGCGACCCTTTTTCCCATAAAACACTGAAAGTGCAAACGTTTCGAGGAAATCAAGTGGAAAACGTTTAACGCCGCGCCAAATAAGGCTTTGCTGTTTCAAAAAATCCACCACAGGTCACATTTTTTGTGTAGAATACGCGCCCATAACAGAGCGCCGCACCAAGCGGGCATTTCCTAAAACGCTTTTGCCGGATGTCGGGGCGAGAGTGGTTTGCGAAATCCCCCCACTTCCATTTATTTGGGGACTCTCTGTGTTGAGCCTCGCCTCCCATGGAACGGTCCCCGTTATGTTGAGGACGATAGTGTGATGGAACAAGCTCGACCCATTCGCCGTGCACTGCTGAGTGTGTCTGACAAAACCGGCATTCTGGAATTTGCCAAGGCACTCAACGAACGCGGCGTCGCCCTGCTTTCTACTGGCGGTACTGCCAAGTTGCTCGGCGAGGCGGGTCTGCCGGTGACCGAGGTCTCCGACTACACGGGTTTCCCTGAAATGATGGATGGCCGGGTCAAGACCCTGCATCCCAAGGTTCATGGCGGCATCCTCGGCCGTCGGGATCAGGATGACGCCATCATGGCTCAGCACGCTATCTCCCCCATCGACATGGTCGTCGTCAACCTTTACCCCTTCGCCGCCACCGTGGCCAAAGCGGGCTGCACCCTGGCCGATGCGGTCGAGAACATCGACATCGGCGGCCCAACCATGGTGCGTTCTGCCGCCAAAAACCACAAAGATGTTGCTATCGTCGTCAAAGCTGCTGACTATGATCGGGTTATTCGCGAGATGGATGCCAACGGCAACAGCCTGAAACTGGCGACCCGTTTCGATCTGGCCATCGCAGCCTTCGAGCACACCGCCGCCTACGACGGCATGATCGCCAACTACTTCGGCACCATGGTTCCTTCCTACGGTGACAACAAGGAGGGTGACGAGGAGTCCCGTTTCCCGCGCACCTTCAACAGCCAGTTCATCAAGAAGCAGGACATGCGTTACGGCGAAAACAGCCATCAGGCAGCCGCCTTCTACGCCGAAGAGCATGCCGCTCCGGGTTCTGTCTCCAGCGCTACCCAGTTGCAGGGCAAGGCGCTCTCCTACAACAACATCGCCGATACCGATGCGGCGCTGGAGTGTGTTAAGGAGTTCGACGAGCCGGCCTGCGTCATCGTCAAGCATGCCAACCCCTGCGGTGTGGCTATTGGTAGCGACCTGCTGAGTGCCTACGATCGTGCCTACCAGACCGACCCCACCTCCGCCTTTGGCGGCATCATCGCCTTCAACCGCGAGCTGGATGGTGCCACTGCCGCAGCCATCGTGGCCCGCCAGTTTGTTGAGGTGATCATCGCCCCGACCGTCAGCCAGGAGGCCCGCGATGCAGTCGCCGCCAAGCAGAACGTGCGTCTGCTCGAATGCGGGCAGTGGACGGCTCCGGCGCAAGGGTTTGACCTCAAGCGCGTCAACGGCGGCCTGCTGGTACAGGAGCGGGATCTCGGCATGGTGACGCTGGGCGACCTGACCGTGGTCAGCAAGCGTCAGCCGACCGAGGCCGAGCTGCAGGATTTGCTGTTCTGCTGGAAAGTGGCCAAGTTCGTCAAATCCAACGCCATCGTCTATGCCAAAGATGGCCAGACCATCGGCGTCGGCGCAGGCCAGATGAGCCGTGTTTATTCGGCCAAAATCGCCGGTATCAAGGCGGCGGACGAAGGGCTGACCGTGGCGGGCTCCGTGATGGCCTCCGATGCCTTCTTCCCGTTCCGCGACGGTATCGATGCTGCCGCGCAGGCCGGTATCTCCTGCGTGATCCAGCCGGGTGGCTCGATGCGCGATCAGGAGGTGATCGACGCCGCCGACGAACACGGTATGTGCATGGTCTTCACCAACATGCGCCATTTCCGTCATTGATGGGTCAGGGGCTGCCGATGGCGGCCCTTTTGTTGTCTCTTTTCAACTGACTATTTCCACTGACTGACGGCCCGGGTGGCCGTCCAGTGACCACAAATAGAAGCGAGCGATACGATGAAAGTACTGATCATTGGCAACGGTGGCCGTGAACACGCCCTGGCCTGGAAGGCCAAACACTCCCCACTGGTACGTCACGTTTTTGTGGCGCCGGGCAACGCAGGCACCCAGCTTGAGCCGGGTGTCGAGAACGTCGCCATCAATGCGACCGATATCGAAGGGCTGCTGGCCTTTGCCAAAGAGAAGCAGGTCGGCCTTACCATCGTCGGGCCGGAAGCGCCGCTGGTGAAAGGGGTGGTGGATGCCTTCCGCGCCGCCGGTCAGCCGATCTTTGGCCCGACCGCTGCCGCTGCCCAGCTGGAAGGATCCAAGGCTTTCACCAAGGATTTCTTGGCCCGTCACGCCATTCCGACCGCCGAGTACCAGAACTTCACCGAAGTGGAGCCAGCACTCGCTTATCTGCGCGAGAAGGGCGCCCCCATCGTCATCAAGGCCGATGGTCTGGCGGCGGGCAAGGGTGTGATTGTCGCTATGACCTTGCAGGAGGCGGAAGACGCGGTGCGCGACATGCTCTCCGGCAATGCCTTTGGCGAAGCGGGCTCCCGGGTGGTGATTGAGGAGTTTCTGGAGGGGGAAGAGGCGAGCTTCATCGTCATGGTCGATGGCGAGCACGTGCTGCCGATGGCCACCAGTCAGGATCACAAGCGGGTTGGCGACGGTGATACCGGCCTCAACACCGGCGGTATGGGGGCTTACTCCCCGGCGCCTGTAGTGACCGCCGAGGTACATCGACGCGTGATGGAGCAGGTGATCATGCCGACTGTGCGCGGCATGGCGGCCGAGGGCAACGTCTACACCGGTTTCCTCTACGCCGGTCTGATGATCGACGGCGCAGGCAATCCCAAGGTGATCGAGTTCAACTGCCGTTTCGGCGATCCCGAGACCCAGCCCATCATGCTGCGGATGCAGTCCGATCTGGTGGAGCTCTGTCTGGCCGCTTGCGCAGGCAAGCTGGATCAGAAAGAGGCCATTTATGATCCCCGCGCCGCTATCGGCGTGGTGTTGGCGGCGGGAGGCTATCCTGGCGATTACAGCACCAACCACCCCATCAGTGGCTTGCCGGTGGATGAAGTGGCGGGAGAGAAGGTGTTCCATGCCGGTACCCGCCTGGAGGGCGATACCAGCCTGACCGCTGGCGGCCGCGTGTTGTGCGCCACCGCCCTCGGCCACACTGTGGCAGAAGCCCAGCAGCGTGCCTATCAGCTCGCTGGCCGCATCAAGTGGGATGGCGTCTTCTACCGCAAGGATATCGGCTGGCGCGCCATTGCTCGCGAACAGGAGTAACTGACGCACGCAAATGGCCAGCTGATTCAGACCCCGCTACGGCGGGGTTTTTTGTCCCTGTTGACCGCTTTCAACCATCCTCATGGTGCGCGTCAACTGCGTTCAATCAGTTACCAAGCGCAAACAAGCGCGGCATATCTGTCACTATTTGCCACAAAAAACAGCATTTTTCACAAACGTTTCACCATGAGTCATGGCATCATGCTGGTGATGAATTCTTGTTTGGATTCATAAGTACCCCTAACAATTCGAGCATGTCGTTATATAAGGAAATCCCATGTTGAAAACCGTCCGCCCCCTGCTGCTGCCCCTGATGTTTGGCCTGATGACCCTGCCTGCCGTGGCGGGTGATCTGGAACAGCCGATGAAGAAGATTGGCTTCAACTACAAGCAGGCCGTCAAGGCTGATGATGCAGCCACCATGGAGAAGCACATCAACGAGATGAAGGCCCAGCTGGATGTGGCCAAGCAGAAGAACATGCCGGCCGCCAAGAAAGAGAAATTCCTTGAAGGGATGAACGAGGTACAGACCGAGCTGGACGCCAGCCTGGCCGCACTCAAGGCGGGTGATGAGGCCAAGGCGCGCGAACATCTGGCCAAGGTCAACGACCTGAAGAAGGAGTACCACAAATATGCCAAGCAAAAAGGGTGAGCCCTTTCGCTGGGATCCGCTGGTTCGCCTGACCCACTGGGGCTTGGTGGCGGTCTGCATCAGCAATCTCTGGGTTAACGAAGCGGGCGAGGAGTGGCATGAGTGGCTGGGTTACGGCGCCATTGGGCTGATCTCCTTGCGTCTGCTCTGGGGGCTCACTTTCGCCCGTGGCTACGCTCGCCTTGGTGCCCTCATCCCCAGCGGTGAGGATTTTCGCCAGCAAGCGCGCGAGATGCGTGAGCGGCAGCCTCCGGCACCGGGTCATCACGGCAGCGGCAAGCTGGCCGTGTGGGCGCTCTGGCTGGTTGTGCTGGCCACTGCTGGCAGCGGCTGGTTTCAAAATACCGAGACGGGATTTGAACTGGGGGCTGACGAGTGGCATGAGTGGTGCGTGGTGGCGCTGCAGGGACTGATTGGTCTGCACCTGCTGGCCATCGCCTTCACCTCCTGGCGTCAGCACAGCAATCTGGTTGCCCGGATGTTGCCCGCCGGGCGTCGCTCGTCCATCCAGAGCGGCAGCAACGAGCAAACCTGAGGCTCAGCATTAGGCTCCTTGTCTCTGAGTGAGGCGCCTGATCCGGACCCTGCCCAGACCCGCCCATGGCGGGTCTTTTCTATGACCTCATCCAGCTCATCACAGGGCATTGCCCGATCCGCAGATGCAAAAAGGCCGCTCATTATGAGCGGCCTTTTTCAATTTGGTGGCCCTGGGGGACTTGAACCTACGACCAATCGATTATGAGCGTGGGGAAAATGCATTTTACTGTATTTGCGTACAGTATATGATGTTATATAAATCAATACGTTAGATCGTTCCGCTCATTTTGTGACCTTCTCTGGTCTTCCCCTATATTCTCCCTCTGTCATATCCTATAGGTATCCTTTTTCGACCAATCGATTTCTATGATACCTGGATCGATTGGTCGGCCAAGAGCAGGCTAGCCAGGGAAAGGAGCCGCAAACGCCACTCCCCCCTTGGGCCAAAAAAGGTCGCATAGGGTTTAAATATTGAGGTTACAGAGGTTACAAGGTTACATCTCTCTACAGGCCACGGTTTTACAGGGTTTGTTTGTAACCTCACCATAAATAGTCAGAGGTTACAGAGGTTACAAGACCCGTCTTGCCTGCCCTTCCTCTGGCTAGCCTGGTTTGTGGGAGGAAGATGAAAGCGTTCAAATTCACCAAGGCCACGATCGATGCACTGCCCCGCGCACCAGAGGGGAAGCAGGTCGAGTACTGTGATGCCATGGTGCAGGGTTTGAGGCTTCGGGTCGGGGCCACTGGAACCAAGTCGTTTAGCGTGGCCAAGAGGAAAGAGGGGCGCTTTATCAGGGCGACCTTGGGGCGCTATCCGGCATTGACCATCGACATGGCCCGCGCCAAGGCGCTGGAGATCCTGGGAGAGGTGGCCATCACTGGCCAGAACCCCAACGTGATCCGCCGCGAACAGGACAAGCTGAAAGTCACCCTGGGCGAGGCGATAGATGCCTACCTTGCCAGCCGTGGCGACCGGATCAGAGCAGAGACGGCCAAGCACTACCGCGCCGATCTCAACAACTATTCCGGTGACTGGATGACGATCCCCCTGGTCAAACTCACGCGGGAAAAGATCGAAGTTCGCCACAAGGCCATCACCGAAGGGTTGCCCAGTGCCTGGCACGGCGCATCGCCAGAGTTTCGCAAGGCGGGCACCGGCAAGGGCAGCAAGGCGCAGGCCGACCGCTGGGCGCGCACACTGCGGGCCGTGTGGCGCTTTGCCCGTGATCACTATCGGGATGCCAATGATCGGGTCATGCTGCCCGAGCCACCGACCGAAGTCCTGAGCAGCAAGCGACTTTGGCACAACACCCCCAGACGCAACGACCGGATCCGAACCCATGAACTGAGACGCTGGCTGGATGCCGTGGAGCAGGTCAGACAGCACGCTATCGACTGGCGGGACGATACGACCGCCACCGTCTGCGATGCTATCGACATGGCTCTGTTTACGGGGTTACGCCGCGCTGAAGTATTCCAGCTCACCTGGGATCGGGTCAGCATGAGCGGCGGTTACTTCTGGATTGACCAGACCAAGAATGGTGATCCGCTGGAGCTTCCGATCACCGATACCCTGCTCACCATTTTCCGCCGCCGTTGGCACTGGAACCTGAAACAGAGCCGGTTTGTGTTCCCTGGTCGCAATCCGGAGCGCCCTATCCATGAGCCGCGCCGTGTCATAGCCAAGATCTGCGCGGCCACTGTACCGAACCCCAACCCTGACGGCCTGCCGCCGCTCGAGTTCAAATGCCACGATGCCCGCCGTACCTTCGGCACTGTGGCCGAACTGGCCGAGGTCGGTCAGTACACCATCAAGCGCCTGATGAACCACCGCACCCTGCGCAGTGCCGATGTCACCCAAGGTTACATCCACTTCACCGCAGACGAGCTGCGTAAACCGGCAACCAGGATTGAACGGGATATTTTGGAATATGCGGGCCGCCTGGACAGTAAAAATAATGCCAATAGTAATCTGTTGACTATTTTTGCCACGTTGCCAGAAGACGAGCAGCGCCGCTTGCTTTTAAGTATTAGCAATGCTGGCAGCAAATAAAAAGGATTGAATTCATGAGTATGATTGTGGATATTGACGATCTGATTTCCCATGCAGAGAATAACGGCGATGATAAAGAGCACAAAGGGAATTTTTTAAAAATTCATGCATCAGGGAAGTACGAAAAGGTTAGTAATCTTAGCGCCTTTGATTTTATAGAACAGTTGCGCATAAGGGCTGATATTATGGAAATGCTTAATATTGGCTCCCCCTGTTTGCCCCATTACTTGCCTAATTGGTTAGCGGTTTATTTATCTGATGATATTTATATCTCTGAGCCAGAGGAGTTACTTGTTGACGTGTCCGCAATGTTATCACCTGAAGCTAAGGCGGAAATGGTAGAGAGGGAGTTTTCTTATAGCAGTGATGACCATGGAGAGGAGTTGTCATCACTGAATAGTATCACCCCAATACACGTTCGGAATATTATCGCGATGGCCGAGGTTGCCAAGAGTTATGGCTTTAATGGTAACGACTCCTACAGCTACAGGATGCCCAAGATGCCTTTCGCTACACTGCTTGCAGAGCGTTATAAAGAGAGTATGCCAAAGCTGGTAGCCGTAAACATTAATATTGAGAGCTTTTCTGACAAAGAAATCCTTGATGATATGGCCAGCTTGCTTAAAAAATGGCGGAGTGAATTGTCAGTTAATGAGGAAAAAGATTGTAAAGGTATTAGCTCAAATGCACTAAGGAAAGCTGTCAACAACAAATATCTGCCATTGCTGGATGCCATGATTGCACATAAATTGTTTAATGGTGCAATAAGTGATTTAGTAATTCTGGATGCACTATATCCATCTCTTGATATTGAATTAGATGCACTCAGGAAAACATATAAACATCAAGCAATGAGGTTTTCTGATGTGCGTCATGTTTCCGCTTGGAAACGAACTCTGGTGAAGTCAGGAGTAGAGCATCTCACAATAAAAGATGCGTTAACAAAAAAATTCTAATATCGCAAGGGTAGTTTACTGCTTGCCAGTTATACCTTACATCCTAAAAGCCCCCCAGAGAAAATCAGCACCGTCAAAGCAATACTGGGGGTGCCAAGATGAAATCAGTAATAAACCAGAACACTCCGCAACGCCTCACCCGCCGTGAGGCTGCCGCCTACCTTGGGTTGTCCGAGAAAACCCTTGGGGTCTGGGCCAGTAATGGCCGCTATGAACTCCCTTACTACAAGATTGGCAACCGTACCCTCTACGAACGCGCCGATCTCGATGCGTTCCTCGCCTCCCGCAAGATGCTGCATTCCAGCAAACCTGCAAACCCCATCCAATAACCCTGGAGGTACTCACATGCGCGTGATGTGTACCGAGTGCGGTCAGTTGGGCCGCATTACCAAGACCAACCGCCTGACGGCGGGGGTCGCCAATCTTTATTGCCAGTGTACCGATGCCGAGTGTGGTCACTCTTGGGTGTCCACCCTGGCCTATAGCCACACCTTGAGCCCATCGGCCAAGAACGCTACAGCGATGGCCATCACACTGGCGCAAGGGCTGTCGCCCGAGGCGCACGGCTCACTGTGCAAGAGCGTGAACGAGCGGCAGCAGCAGCTCGACATACTGGCCGCGCAAGAGCGCGAAAAGCCGGTGGTTACACTGCGGAGGGTGGTATGAGTAGCCAAATCAAAACCGGCTGGGTGTGCATCGCCACTGCGGGGCAAACACTGGACGGCCGCAATATCAGCCCTGAGAGCCTACGCCAAATGGCTGAGGCATATGACCCAAGTTTCTATACCGCGAGGCTCTGGCCAGAGGGGGCGCGCACTCGCCCGCTTGGCTCTGTGGATGCCTTGAAGGTGCAGGAAGAAGCGGGCCAGCTCAAGCTGATGGCAATACTTTGCCCGACCCTTGAGCTGATTGACCTCAACATCAGCGGCAGCCACGGCTTTTGCACCATTGAGGCGGCTGAAAACTTTGCAGGCACCGGCCAGTGGTATCTGGCGGGGGTCTCTGTCACCGACCAGCCAACCATCACGGGGCTGACCCAACTGCAATTTAGTGCCAAGCGGCCCGAGGCGCGCCCGCTCTTGGTGCCAGCTTCTTTGCCTGTGCCCGTCCCCACCAAACCGGTGAACCGGACACCAGACCCTGACCGCATGTTTAAGCAGCTGGAAACCTTGGTGTCGGATATCGACAGCATCAACAAAAAGCTCGCCAGCATGATGCCCTGCCCACCAGACCCGCCCACTGCTGGCCGCCGTGATAACCCCGACTCTGACAACACCTACCGCCTCTACTAAGGAGCCTTTCTGATGACTTTATCTGACCTGCTGCGCGATGTGCGCATGAGCTTTTCCCCCGCGCCGCAACCCAGTTTCGGCAACCTCGACAACGCTACCAGTATGGCCCTGACGGCGGCCATTTTGCAGGCCGTCCCGTTCCTGTGGATGGTCTCTATCTTGGGGGTGGATGACCCGCATGCCCCGCGCTTTGACCCGCTCAAGCCAACCCTGCGCAGTGGCCGCAAGGCGCAAGCGCGTTTCATGGTTCCGGCCAAGCCGAGCAAGCGCGCCCACCAATACGAAGAGATGGACAGCAGCGTTATCTGGACGTGGCAACAGCTGGCCCAGATGCTGGAAGGGCTCGACCAGCGCCAAGCCAACAACCTGCTCGAAGAGCTGGCCTTGGCCGCCTTTGGTGATGACTTGATACGGGTCGGCTTCCATGGCCAGTCTGCCGCCGTCAATACCGACCCCGTTGCCAACCCCAACGGGGAGGATGTGATGATGGGCTGGCCTGCCTTGGCTAAGGTGGCTGACCCCGAAGGACTGCGGGTGCTGCGCGATGCGGTCACCTTCTCCATAAGTGGCAAAGGCGATTTCGCCGACCTCGACAGCATGGTCTATGCCCTGATTGAGAAGCTGCCTGAGGCGTACCGCCAAGACCCGCGCTTGGTGGTGATGGTCGGCGGCGACCTGCTGCGCGCCCACCAGAAAGCCCACCTCAAGGCCGGACAGGTACGGGATAAAACCCAGCGCATGAAGATTGCGGATTTGGGCTTTGTCTCGCACCAGCATATGCCAGGCACCTATCTGGCCATCACGCTGGTCGAGAACCTGCAAGTGCTCACCGTCAATCATACCCACCGCCTCACGGCGGGCGACATTGACGACTTGGCCAGCTGGGGCATTCGCTACAACCGCGCCCAGACCTACGCCTTGGGCGAGCCGACCGCCTACGCCGCTTTTGACGCCATCACCCTTGCCACCGAGGAGTAACCCTATGCAACAGCCCCCCACCTTGCAGGCCGTGCCGACCGCCCCCGCAGCCACCCGAGCCAGCCGACTGGATGAACATGTGGCCCTGTTTCAAAGCGAACACCGCAAGCTGATGGAACTCGACCAAGAGATATTGACCCTGCGCGAACAGCGCAAAAACCTGATGACCCAAATCCCGTCCGCCAAGGCGCGCCGTGAGGAGCTGCGCCAAGGACGGATTAACCAGCTAATGGGCGGGGTGGTGTCACTGGAAGCGGCGCGGGAGTACCGCGAGCTGACCGAACTGCTGGACGATGCCAACGCGGCGGCCACGTTGTCGGAGTGTCAGGAGAAGCGCTTGGCGTTGCCGCTTTATCAGACCCAGCTGGCGGTGAACAGCGCCCAGAGCATGGTCGCCGGATGTTATGAAAGCTACCTCGACCACAAGCTGGCGCCCGCCATCTTGCCCAACCTCAAGCAGCAGCTGGCCGAACTGGCGGCCCTGACCCGCGCCAAAGGTTGCATCATCGGAATGGAAGGTGCGCGCCGCTGGGCGCTGAACGAATTGGGTTCGGCACTCAAGGAGGCAATGAACGGCGAGCAGGTGGCGCTGGAGGGCGACAGCCCTGCCGCCCGTCAGGCGCTCGTTACCTCAACCCGCCCCCAGTGTGCCGATCTGCTGGCCCTGTGTGACAGTCCAGGCAAACGCCAATGCCTGCAACGGGAGTTGGAGGAGTAACCGCCCAGAAAAACAAAAGGGAGCCTGCCAGGGCTCCCTATTTGCTTACCCCACCCCCAAATCCAGAGGAGCAAGCCCATGCACCATAGCAAAGCCCCTGATCCCCAGCAAGAGTTGCATCCACAGATCAATTCGGATAGCCTTCCTCGTGTCGCCTTAAGCAAGCGACAAGGCTGGCAGATTAAGCACCCGCAAGCAGCGACTCACGTAGGAAAATTTGCGTCCCTTTCCCCCATTTCTGGCATCTTGCCGGAGATCTATCCTGTTTTGGGGGCATGGGTCGGGAGCCAAAGAAAACGCCCCCACTGTGCCTGCCTACGTGAGCACTGCTTTGCGGCTACCCGATCCGCCCTGCGTCAACTTCACGTAGGGATAACCCAAATGATCTTCACCTTCCTGATCGCCACCCATGGCAGGGTCTCTGACCTTCACCGTATACGCACCATTTCTGCCGTCGCTGATACCGAAGCCCAAGCGCGTGCCAATCTGCCTGGCTTGCCGCTCGTGTTTGTTGCCCGTATTCCCTGTGAGAAAAGGGGGCAAGCATGAACATCCATCAGAATCCCTCAAAAGAGCTTACCCGCGTCACTGCTGAACTGGATACGTCAGTGTGTGCCCTTCATACCCTTTCCCATTTGTTGTCCGCTAGCGTGGATTGGGAGCGTAAGAACCGCATAGAACATGAAGAGTTTACCTATGGCCTTTCCGGCCTGCTCAAGGTACTGGCGAAAGACATAGACACCAACTCTTGCCGGATCAGTGAGCTGAATGATCGGCTGCCTGGAGGTGAGTCATGACCTCTATTCGAATTGTCTCTGATGTCTCCCTGGCAGCTCGTGGTCAATGGCCCTTTATCCTAGCTGAACTTGGCCTATCGGTTCCCAAGCGTGGCCAGCATGGCCCATGCCCTGCCTGCGGTGGTAAAGACCGGTTTCGCCTAGATGACAAGGAGGGGCGGGGCACCTGGATTTGTTCCCAGTGTGGCGCCGGTGATGGCCTAACCCTTCTGGCCAAGGCCACCCACAAGAGCACCAAGGAGGCCGCCCAAGAGGTGGCCACCTTGCTCGGGTTATCCCCAGACGGTCTCGATGCAAACGAGGTCGCCGCCCGCCGTCAGCGAGCCGAGCAGGTAGCAGTCAAAGCCAGACAGGATGAAGAGAAAGCCAAGCGCAAAGCCTGCACCAGGGCCGCCTCAATCATGGGGGATTGCGTTAAGGGCCGTAGCCCCTATCTCTCCCTCAAGCACCTGCCCGACTGGCTGGCAGATACCAATCAGACCCTGATCCGAGAAGCGCGGCACAACTTCCCCCAGGGCTCCCTGGTTATCCCGCTCACGGATGAACATGATCAGCTGGTCAACGTCCAGCTCATCGACCCCCAGGGCGAAAAGCGCTATTTGGCCGGTGGCCAGAAAGCAGGCGCATTTCACCGGTTAACCGGCGGGTTACGGGTGGCAATCTGTGAAGGTTACGCAACGGGTGTCTCTGTCCATTTGGCGACAGGGGCAACCGTCTATTGCGCCATGGATGCAAGCAATCTGCTAGCCGTGGCGGAGATAGCCAAGCGCCGAGAAGGGGCAGAGCCGATCCTGATTGCCGGTGACAACGACGCCCATATTGATGGCAACCCTGGCCAAGCCAAAGCCCAAGAAGCAGCAACAGCGATAGGGGGGCTGATTTGCCTTCCTGGTGAAGCTGGTGACTGGAACGATTACCACCAGGCCCATGGGCTGCTCGATACCAAGAAGGCAATCATGACCTCTTTCGCAGATACCAAGACCCCAGCAGAGCAAACACCAGAGTCATCAGAACTCCCCGACAACTACAGCATGGGGAAAGAGCGCCTCTTTGCCATGGAGTGGCGCGGCAAGGGTGAGGAGGCCGAACGGGTGCCGGTGCCTATCAGTTCTCCGCTGCATGTCAGGGCGATCACCCACACTGAGCAGGGCCAAGGCTTTGGCCGGTTGCTGGAGTGGCGGGATACCAACGGCAAGACCCGCCGTTGGGCAATGCCCATGCGCATGCTGGTTCACAAAGGCGGCGAGGAGGTATTCGGCCAGCTGGCGGAGAGCGGGCTCAGTTACATCAACATGAGCAAAAAGAACCTGCTGCGCGATTACCTGATGAGCTGCCAGCCACAAGCCAGGATCACCTGTGTCGAGCGCACTGGTTGGCACAAGCGGGCCTATGTGCTGCCAAATTGCAACTTGGGGCCGGATGCCAACGAGGTGATCCTGCAAACCACCGGTTATGTGAATAACGACTTCACCACGTCCGGCACCTTGGCCGAGTGGCAAAACCAGGTTGCTGTTCTGGCGGTTGGTAATAGTCGGTTAGCCTTTGCCATGTCATGCGCTTTTGCTGCGCCCCTGCTATCGCTGATAGGGGTCGAGGGGGGTGGGTTCCACCTTAAAGGTGAGAGTACCGATGGCAAGACCACCGTAATGATGGCCGCTGCCAGCGTGTACGGCCCAGAGGCGTACGCGCACACATGGCGAGCTACCGGTAACGCGATAGAAGGGATCGCCAGTCGCCGCAATGATGCCTTGCTGTGCCTGGATGAAATCAAGGAGGTGGATGGGCGGGAGGCCGGTTTAGTCGCCTATATGCTGGCCAACGGACAGGGCAAGGGCCGGAGCCGCCAGGATGGAGAGCTGCGCGAGCGCAAACAGTGGCGTCTACTGTTCCTTTCAACGGGTGAGCTTTCACTGGAAGACCACGCCGAGCAGGCGGGGCAGCGCACCTTTGCTGGTATGGAGATCCGTACCATCCAGATCCCGAGTGATACCGGCAAACATGGCGCGTTTGAGGAGCTGCACGGCATGGCCGATGGCCGCCAGTTCGCCGATACCCTGCGTGAGCGCTTGCAAGGGCAACACGGCACCGCCTTTCGCGCATATGTGGAGGCATTGGCCAATGACCTTAACGAACACAGCGCATGGATGAAGGGCGAGATCCGTCGGTTGGTCACGGCCATGACTCCAGAGGGAGCCGGTAATCAGGTTGGGCGAGCTATTAACCGCTTTGCCCTGGTGGCGGCTGCTGGTGAGCTGGCCACTCGCTTGGGGATCACTGGATGGCAAGCCGGAGAGGCCACCAAGGCCGCACGAACTTGTCTTGATGCGTGGCTAGCCGACCGTGGCCATCTGGGCAACCAGGAAGATGCGGCAACCCTACGCCAGATCCGTCAGTTCTTCACTGCTTACCAGTACAGCCGATTTGCGGATTGGGATGATAGCAATCACCGCCCATCCCAGATGGTGGGCTACCGAAAGAATCCGAAAGCGGGGGCTGATGAAGGGGTTGTCTTCTTAGTTTTGCCTGAAGGTTGGAAAGAGATTAACCGTGGCCGCGATTTCAAAAAGGCTGCCAAATTGGCATTGGTCGCTGGTTGGATTATCAAAGCTGCACCAAACAAAACTCAGGCTCTCGTACGTCTTCCTGGCATGGAGAACAAACCGACAAGAGTGTATGTGTTAGGGCATCAAGTATTTGGTGACGATGGTAGTTAATGTCAGTTTATTATAGAAATGGCCACGAGGATCTCGTGGCCTTACCATCACTTACTAAAGACTAGTCTAAATTAGTAGCTAGCTCAACTAAGCTTTTATAAAATGAAAGTGTGGTGCAAGAGTTAATTAACTCGTATCTGATCAATGTAGGAGTCATGCTGTTGAAAGCCCCACGTCTGCTTGATAATGATGATGCATATCTAAAAATCTCATCATGTAATACGCTCGGGTCTACTCTACTATGATGCAAAGATAATAAGGAGCTAATTAATGTATCATATGCAAGCTTAAAGCTACCATCTGCAAATGGGTTTCTTACCATCTCGTCTGAATCAAATGAACGAGATTCATCATAATGCGGTCTTATTTTGTCCCCTAGCACTTGTTTTGGTCGCAACTCTATTGAAATTTCTTTAATATTGAATTGCGAGAGCCATGATGCAATATCATATGGACGACCTACCTGATTGAGCAGCGGTTTGTTATCAATGATATTAAGATATATATCGTGATACTTATCGTGTATAGCACAAAGAAATGTAAGCAAAACTAGATTTATCTTTGATTCGTTTTTTTTAGCACTTAGAATAATAGCAGTTAGTTTATCTATTAGCTGTTCTGTTTGACGCAAAGATAAATTAAAGATGTCTGAGGTGACAGCAATGATTTCTACAGATTGGGAGTAATAGTTCCCATCTTGGCTAGTGGTAGGCCAATAACTTTCTAACGGTAATGTATACGGTAATTTTTGGAAGTGGTCTTCAACAAAGTCAAATCGTGAAATGCTGTTCAATGAAAAGCGTCTTCTAAAAAAACGACTTAAATAACTTCTTGCATCAAAATCGTTTCCATATATAGCCTTAATGGCATGCTGCAATTGCTCTGTATCGGTAGCAACAACAAAAACAATTCCTGGTATGTCAAATATATGCTTGATTGTTTCAAGCATCTCCACCGCGTATGAAGGACGGCACCTATCAAGTTCATCAATAAAAATGAACGCTGGCAATTTTAGTTGTTTTTTTCCTCGGCAAGATTTAATCCATTCCAATATATCTTTTTTAATCTCTTGAATTGCTTCATGCTGCTCTTTATGTGAAGTGAATAAAATATCCACTATGTTGTTTACGTCATCATCTTTAATTGATAAGTCAATATCATCCATGTCTACATGAATTGATTTCAGGGCAGTTCTAGCAACGATTTTCCCAGTGCTTTTCAGAAGCTTAAATAACTTTTTACTAAATGCGGGGGGGATGTTTGGTATGTCACCTGATAAATTCTTAAGTTGATCTATTATAGATGATACAACTGTAAGTAAAGGGTCGTTGGAAAAATCTTGCTGCCATACATCAATATAAACACTGGGGTGTATATCTTTAACTGTATGATACCATCTTTTTATAAACCATGTTTTCCCAGCCCCCCACTCTGCATTTAGATTTAAAACGTAACTTCTATTCTCCCCTTCAGTTGATAAATAATTCGTTAGAAATTCTGCATAGCATGCTCTTTTGAATTTGTCTGCAGGTATAGATTCTGTGTGATTAGAACCAATAATAGACCAATTATTTATCTCACTCGCCCAGTCAAAAAAACTTGATTCCATCATCACTCCCTTAAATCATCACCTTTATTTTATATTCGTAATTTAAAATTAAAAATAATATTTTGTGTGTCTAAGCATAATAATTTTATTTTGGTGTGTCAATTATTGATGTATGTTTGTAACAACCGTTGCTGGTGCATTCAACTATATTTACATATGAAATGAATGGATAAAAGGGGATGTGACACTCGTAATGATAGTAAGTACATTATCAAAAAAACTGAGAGCCTATTAACTTAAAAATATCTACAAGGAGAGCGTAACATCACGGAATCCGCGCTCATCCGCTCCCGCCTGCGGGCTGCGTTAAGAAAATTTTTTGCAAAAATGGATTACCGCAGTTTCCTAGCTATAGGGCGCGCCGTTCTTGGGGGTTGGGGCCTTGGGAGGAACTGCACGAAGTGAAAGGAATTGCTGTTTTTTGCAAAAACATGATCTACTTGCAGCTTATTAAAAAACGTAACCATTTGATCTACATATAAAAAATTTAAATTTCGTGGGCATTCTATGACGTCTTTTATGGGGTGGTATACGGATTGGTATGAGGATTTATCATTTAAAAACAATGAACTATGAAGGTTTTCACGATTGGTCGAAATTGCAAGCCTTCAGTTTTTCACTTAGCTAGTCAGCATAGACGGCTAAGGCTGAATTCGACCACTACAAAACAAATCACTATGTATCAGGAGGGGGGGGGCGCTTGCATGATGGTAGGGCACATTAACAAATCAACTATAAAACCACATCTAGGCTGATGTGCTGCAACTATGTCCTGAGGTATTCAATGGAAAATTGTGTCGCTAATGTACTGCCTTGAATGTTCAAGTGCAGACGGATTTCAAGACAGTGTTGTGAGAGATGAGCTCAATGGGAGGCATGTTGATCAGTGGATACACCAAATGGATTTCTTCACATCAACTCAATAGCGCCCGCTGTAGGACTTGGTCTGGATTTGCTGGGGGGGGGAGGGATAAAGAGAGAAGATTTTAATAATGTCAATACTTTTTATGACTTTCTAGTTGATTTTCTTGTCAGACATGTTACAATGAGTAGTTGCTAAATTTTTTGCAACAAAAAAATCACCACACAAAAGGTAGTGAAAGCATGTCTACAAAAAACGCATGGCTAAAAACCATTTTGTCAATAAATCAACTAAGGAGGCTTTATGCCCCAAAAGAAAGGCAATGTAAAACCTACGGAAACCACTAGCTCTATCGATTCTAACGTGATGCTAACTAGGTGCAATCTAGTTAGCAGCATCACTCAGAATCTGCTAAAGGTCTATTTTTATGCGAATAAAATAGACTGGCATGAGCTGGCGGAGCGAGTGCTAAACATTATCAGTAATGTATAAATCCACAAGGGGGTTGCCGCCCCCTTTTTTCTACCCAATAATCATGCCCTGATTTTTTAAAAATGTCAACATTAGAGCTAGATGTTGTGTGCAAAAAACACACTCCCTTAATTATTGCATTGATTTTATTGAGTTTTTAATCTTAACAATGCAGGCTTTGAGTGGATTCGCTTTCCGTGCTTATGGGTTTTTCCATTAATGTATCATGCTGTTGTAAGTCGATTTCTAATGTGGAAGATGGGGGGGGGGTGAGAGTTGTAACCTCTGGGGTTACAGGTTACAGCATCAAGAGAAATGGCTGCAGCCCGCACCAGACAAGGGCTACAGGCTTGTAACCTCCTGCCTCTTTCGGAGCGTGTAACCTCAATCCGCTTTTTGCGCTCTGAGTGGGGTTACAGCTCAAAGCCGTGCCAGTAATGGGCTAGAGCCGAGTTGTAACCTCGTAACCTCTGTAACCCCGCTTTTTTCAACATATAGAGATAGAAAAGGGAAATCTGGGGAGGAGAAAAAAATTTTAGCGAAGGTTCTCAAAAGAGAACATTTCGAAGAGGCTGATCATTTTTCTTCCTGGTGGAGAAAAAATTTTTTGAGGGGATGGGGAGTGGTTTTAGAGTGGTTACTCTACAGGCTGAGATATCCTATAGGTATCCTATTGAAAAGAGGGTTAGCGAGTACTATCTCGCTAACCCTCTGGAATTGGTGGCCCCTGGGGGACTTGAACCCACGACCAATCGATTATGAGTCGACTGCTCTGACCAACTGAGCTAAGGGGCCAAATTGTGCGTTTAGCGGCGTGGATTATAGGGGAAGAGGAAAGGGCAGTCTATAGGCATATCAACCACTTGGCGACTAATTGTCCAGCTTGATTGAGGGCGCAAAGAGGGTTGCAAGGGTAAATGCCAGACAAAACAAAGCCCCGCATGGCGGGGCTTTGGCAGAGTAGTTTGACACAGGGTCAGGACTATTCGTCCAGGAAGCTGCGCAGCACTTCCGAGCGGCTCGGGTGGCGCAGTTTGCGCAGTGCCTTGGCTTCGATCTGACGAATACGCTCACGGGTAACGTCGAACTGCTTGCCCACCTCCTCGAGGGTGTGGTCAGTGTTCATGTCGATACCGAAACGCATCCGCAGTACCTTGGCTTCGCGAGCTGTCAGTCCGGCCAGCACTTCGCGGGTGGCATTGCGCAGGCTTTCGCTGGTCGCCGCATCCGCTGGCAGAGCCAGGGTGGTATCTTCGATAAAGTCGCCCAAGTGGGAATCTTCATCATCACCGATGGGCGTCTCCATGGAGATAGGCTCTTTGGCGATTTTCAGTACCTTGCGGATCTTGTCTTCCGGCATGCCCATGCGCATGGCCAGCTCTTCCGGGTTCGGTTCACGACCCATCTCCTGCAGCATCTGACGGGAGATTCGGTTGAGCTTGTTGATGGTCTCGATCATGTGTACCGGGATACGGATGGTACGGGCCTGATCCGCGATGGAGCGGGTAATGGCCTGACGGATCCACCAAGTTGCATAGGTCGAGAACTTGTAGCCACGACGGTATTCAAACTTGTCTACTGCCTTCATCAGACCGATGTTGCCCTCCTGGATCAGATCCAGGAACTGCAGACCGCGGTTGGTGTACTTCTTGGCGATAGAGATAACCAGACGCAAGTTGGCCTCAACCATCTCTTTCTTCGCACGGCGGGCTTTGGCCTCACCGATGCTCATACGACGGTTGATATCCTTGATCTGGGCAATCGACAGACCGGTCTCTTCTTCAATCTGCTGCAGCTTGCCGATGGCGCGCTGAATATCCTCGTCCATTTCAACCAGACGGGGAGACCAGGCTTTGCCAGCCTGCTTCTGGTATTCGAACCAGGCAGTTTCACACTCATTGTTGGTGAAAGCCGCGACGAAGGTTTTCTTCGGCATCTTGGCCTGCTCAACGCAGAGCTTCATGATGATGCGTTCCTGCACGCGGACGCGCTCCATCATTTCACGCATGTTGTTGACCAGGCGATCGAACTGCTTGGGCATCAGGCGGAATTGACGGAATACATCGGCCAGCTGTGCGATGGCGGCCTGGGTATCTTCGTGCGCGCGACCATTCTTCTGAATGGAGAGGCGAGTCACTTCATACTGGGCACGCAGTTCGCCGAACTTTTCACGAGCGACTTCCGGATCCGGACCACCGTCACCGTCGTCGTCAGAGCTGTCGCCATCTTCGTCTTCGTCTTCTTCGTCTTCTTCATCTTCGTCGGCCAGATCGTCTTCGCCGAGCTCGGAACCGATATGCGTGGCGGTAGGTGCCATGTCTTCGGTTTCGTTCGGGTCAATAAAGCCAGAGATGATGTCAGAGAGACGGAGCTGCTCGGCTTCATACTTGTCGTACTGTTCGAGCAGGTAAGTAATTGCTTCAGGGTACTCGGCTACGGAGCTTTGTACCTGGTTGATACCGTCTTCGATCCGCTTGGCGATGTCGATTTCGCCTTCACGGGTCAGCAGTTCGACGGTACCCATTTCCCGCATGTACATGCGGACGGGATCGGTCGTGCGACCAATCTCAGATTCAACAGATGCCAGAGCCTGGGCCGCTGCTTCGGCAGCGTCCTCATCGGCGGTACCACCTTCAGCCATGATAAGGTCATCGGCATCCGGAGCGTTTTCAACCACTTGAATGCCCATATCGTTGATCATCTGAATGATGTCTTCGATCTGGTCTGAATCGACAATGTCTTGCGGGAGGTGATCGTTCACCTCGGCATAGGTCAGGTAGCCCTGTTCTTTACCTTTGGCAACGAGGAGTTTAAGCTGAGACTGCGGGGTTTGCTCCATAGAACTCATCCGGTTGGTGTTGCTAGGTTGCGCGTACAGTGCGCTGCTGCGCAAATAGCCAATTCTAATAGAAAACCGCCAGACATGCTATGTCTGGTTGCGGCGTCGGTCATGAGAAACCCCTGCCCGCAGTATTGTCGGGGCCAGGCGGTTATAAAAATTTTGCTTTTCATCCCGTCGATTCGGGCAACGCTATCCATATTGGGACTAATCACTCAAATATCAAGCCCCACTCTCATTTCTTTTCTCAATTTGCACCTCTCTTATCAGCATCATCAGCTCTTGGGTTTCTTCGGAGCTTAGTCCTTCCTGAGCCACTTTGGCCTGCAATTCTTCGATCCGCTGTTTCAGAAACTGGTTGATGAAGCCGACAAAGGTGTCCTGCAATTCTCCCAGAATATCCGGCTCCTGATCGAGTTTGATCTCCTCGAACAGGTCGTGCATGGCCAGCTGAGCAAGGATCTCTCCCTCCTTGGTACCACGCCAGTGTTCCAGTAGGATACCGGTTGTGATACCAGGCTGTGCCAGGATCTGCTGGTGCAGTTGCAGCAGGAACTTGATGCCCTGTACGCGTAGTCCGGCCAATTCCGGCATGGCGGGAAGCTCAGCCGTTACTGCCGGATATTGCACCATCAGTGCCAGCGCACGCCGCAGTGGCGTCAGCTTGGCTGCCTTGGGTTTGTTGACCTCGGCCTTGGGCTGACTGTTGCGGGCAAAGAGCTCGGCGATGCGCTGCTTGTTCTCGCCCCAGCGCATCATGCTGGAGAGACGAGTGATCAGCCCTTCGCGGGTAAACCCTTCCGGAACGCAACGAATAAGCTCGGCGGCCTTGTTGGCCACTTCGAACTTGCCTGCCTCACCGGAGAGCGCCGCATCGCGACCGAGACGCTCGAACATGAAGTCGGCGAACGGCTGGGCTTCATCGAGCAAGGCTTCAAAGCCCTCCTTGCCGATCTGGCGTACCAGCGAGTCGGGATCCTCGCCATCGGGCAGAAACACGAACTTCAGCTCGCGGCCATCCTGCAGATGAGGGAGGGCATTATCCAGCGCGCGCCAGGCGGCTTCACGACCGGCGTTGTCACCGTCGTAGCAGCAGACTACCTCGGCGGTGGTGCGAAACAGGGTGTGGATATGGTCGCTGGTCGTTGCAGTACCCAGCGCCGCCACCGCATAGTCGATGTCGTACTGACCGAGTGCCACCACATCCATGTAGCCTTCCACCACCAGGATCCGGCGTGGATCCTTGTGTGCCTGTTTCACCTCGTAGAGACCGAACAGCTCCCGTCCTTTATGGAAGATGGGGGTCTCCGGCGAGTTCAGGTATTTGGGGGTGCCATCACCCAGCACCCGGCCACCGAAACCGATGACCCGGCCACGCTTGTCACGGATCGGGAACATGATGCGATCGCGGAAACGGTCATAACTGCCCGGGCCATTGTCACGGGTGATCAGCATGCCGCCCGAGATAAGCAACTGCTCGTGATCCCGGCTGGCGCCAAAGCGACGGCGTACCTGATCCCAATCGCCGGGTGCATAGCCAATGTTGAATCGTTTGACCACTTCACCGGTCAGGCCACGTCCCTTGAGGTACTCCACCGCGTGGGGGGCACTCTTGAGATTGCTCTCGTAGAAGCGGGCAATCTGGTTCATCAGCTCGAACAGATCCTTGCTGACGGCGGGCTGGCTATTGGCCGAGCCGCCGATGCTCTGCTCGCGAGGCACCTGCATGCCCTGCATGCTGGCGAGCTCTTCGATGGCATCGGGAAATTCGAGACCGTCGTACTCCATGACAAAGCCGATGGCGTTGCCGTGGGCGCCACAACCGAAACAGTGGTAGAACTGCTTCTCCTGGCTGACGGTAAAAGAGGGGCTTTTTTCGTTATGAAAAGGACAGCAAGCCTGGTAGTTCTTACCGGCTTTTTTCAGCCGCACTCGCGAGTCGATCAGCTCGACTATGTCTGTGCGTACGAGCAGATCGTCGATAAAGGATTGGGGGATCCTGCCTGCCATAACCGTCCTGTTTCATTGCGGAGAGAATAAAAAAGCCGCGCATTCCAAGGGAAGCACGGCTTCTTCGACCAAACAAGAGAGTTGCCTGTTACGCCAAGCGGGTTTTCACCTGAGCACTGACGGCGCCGACATCGGCACGCCCCTGAATTTTCGGCTTCAAGACAGCCATGACCTTGCCCATATCAGCCATGACGGCAGCACCACTTTCAGTTATGGCTTGCTCGATCAGGGCTGCAATTTCATCTGCGGTCAGCTGTTGCGGCAGGAATTCCTGCAACACAACGATCTCGGCGGACTCTTTGTCGGCGAGATCCTGGCGACCGGCAGCTTCAAATTGGCTGATGGAATCGCGGCGCTGTTTGACCATTTTGGTCACGACAGCGAGGATATCCTCATCATTCAGCTCGATACGGGTATCGACTTCACGTTGCTTGATTTCTGCCATCAACAAGCGGATCGCTCCCAGACGTGCCTTATCTTTGGCAAGCATGGCGAGTTTTTGCTGATCCTTGAGTTGATCCTTCAGAGACACGGCAATATCTCCCGATTAGTACAGGCGGATACGACGTGCGTTTTCGCGAGACAGCTTCTTGGCGTGACGCTTGACAGCAGACGCTTTGGCGCGCTTACGAATGGTAGTCGGCTTCTCGTAGAACTCACGGCTACGAACTTCGGACAGGATACCGGCTTTTTCGCAAGAACGCTTGAAACGACGCAGAGCAACGTCAAACGGCTCATTTTCACGGACTTTGATTACTGGCATGTGCCTTTCACCTCAGTGATAAATTGTTAGCTGACCTTCAATCGATCAGCATGTCTTAAAATGGTGCGAAATTATACTCTGGACAGGGAATGAAAGTAAACCCGCAGAGATCGCTCTGGTTTAAAAAACCCGCGAAGGTTACCATAGCCGTCTCATTTTAGCAGTGAAATTTTTTAGCAATGCGTGTATTGGGCATAGAGACATCCTGTGACGAAACCGGGATCGCGATCTTCGACGATCAAAAAGGGATCCTTTCCCATCAGTTATACAGCCAGGTCAAGCTGCATGCGGACTACGGTGGCGTCGTCCCCGAACTCGCCAGCCGGGATCATGTTCGCAAGACGATCCCGTTGATCCAGGCCGCATTGCAAGAGGCGGGACTGGGCAAAGATGACATCGACGGCATCGCGTATACCGCGGGTCCGGGTCTGGTTGGCGCCATTCTGGTGGGGGCGACCATTGGCCGTTCGCTGGCGATGGCATGGAACAAGCCTGCTATCGCTGTCCACCATATGGAAGGGCACCTGCTGGCCCCCATGCTGGAAGAGAAGGCTCCCGAGTTCCCCTTCGTGGCGCTGCTGGTATCCGGTGGTCACTCCATGTTGGTACGGGTTGATGGCATCGGCAGTTATCAGCTGTTGGGGGAATCCATCGATGATGCCGCTGGCGAAGCGTTTGACAAGACCGCCAAGCTGATGGGGCTGGACTATCCGGGTGGTCCGCTGCTCTCCCGTCTGGCCGAGAAGGGCACTAAGGGGCGCTTCCACTTCCCCCGTCCCATGACTGATCGCCCAGGGCTCGACATGAGCTTCTCCGGCCTCAAGACCTTCACCGCCAACACCATCGCCGCCAATGGTGATGATGAGCAGACCCGTGCCGATATCGCTCGGGCGTTTGAAGATGCTGTGGTCGATACCCTGGCCATCAAGTGCCGTCGTGCCTTGAAAGAGACCGGTCTTAAGCGTCTGGTGGTTGCTGGCGGCGTCAGTGCCAATCGTCATCTGCGAGCCCAGCTGGCCGAGCTGATGGAGAGCCTCCAGGGCGAGGTGTTCTATCCCCGCACTGAATATTGCACCGATAACGGCGCCATGATCGCTTACGCCGGTATGCAACGCCTGAAAGCGGGCGTGTTCGAACCACTGGCGGTCAAAGCCGTGCCGCGCTGGCCGCTGGATACCTTGGATCCGGTCTGATCCGACGGAGCCCGCCTTCTGGCGTGGTGATGAGTACCATGGTGGCCTACGGCTCCTGCAATCAGGCTGCGGCGGTTATAGCGCTGCTGGCACGCTGTTGCTTTGGCTGCTGTCGCCGTGGTTGAGCCATCCGGATAAGGCGTCAGGTCTCTTGCTGCCAGACAGCAAAACACAGAGTAAATAGATAAAAAAATCCCCGCCAGTTGGCGGGGATTTTTGTTTGGCGATCGGCAGGCAATGCGATTACAGCAGGATGCCGCCGAAGAAGAAGCCCAGTGCCACAGCGATGGCGATGGTTGCTGTGCCTGGTACGAAGAAGGGGTGGTTGAACACCGCTTTACCGATACGGGTTGAGCCGGTGTCGTCCATCTCTACCGCGGCCAGCAGAGTCGGGTAGGTCGGCAGTACGAACAGGGCGCTCACGGCTGCGAAGGAGGCAATCGCAGTCAGCGGGCTGACACCCAGTGCCAGAGCAGCAGGCATCAGGGCTTTGGTGGTTGCACCCTGTGAGTAGAGCAACATGGCGGCAAAGAACAGCACCACAGCCAGCAGCCAGGAGTACTGGTTCAGCAGGTCGCCAGCGATCAGCTGGATGGTGTCCATGTTGCCTTTAACGAAGACGTTACCCAGCCAGGCCACACCCAGTACGCAGATACAGGCGGACATACCGGACTTGAAGGTCGGCATGTTGGTCACTTGGGTGGCGTCCAGTTTGCACACCAGGGTCATGATGGTGGCCGCGGCCAGCATGATGCCCATGATGGCGCCGTCACGGGGGATCGGCGGGTTGGTGATCAGGCCCACTTTACCGGAGATGGCAGTGGCATAAGCCATGACAGCAACGATGGCGGCGATGAAGATCCAGACCGACAGCTTGGCGTACGGCTTGATCTCGAGCTTGGTAGTACCACGCAGTTTGATCAGGCCCTTGGCTTTGCGCTCCAGATAGACTTCGTCCTGCTCCAGCGGCTTGCCCATCATGTTGGCAATGAAGGCGCCCAGGATACAGGCCAGGAAGGTAGAGGGGATGCAGATGGCCAGCAGGGTCAGGTAGTCAACACCAAACGGCTCGAGCATGCCGGAGAAGGCAACCACAGCGGCAGAGATCGGAGAAGCTGTGATGGCGATCTGGGAGGCGACAACCGCGATGGAGAGCGGACGGGATGGGCGGATCCCTTGCTCTTTGGCCACTTCAGCGATCACCGGCAGGGTGGAGAAGGCGGTATGACCGGTACCGGCCAGCATGGTCATCAGATAGGTAACCACCGGAGCGGCGAAGGTGATGTATTTGGGGTTCTTGCGCAGCGCTTTCTCAGCCAGAGAAACCAGGTAGTCCATCCCGCCAGCCAGTTGCATA
The DNA here is from genome assembly GCF_040908215.1 of Aeromonas sp. R5-4. Lineage (NCBI taxonomy): Bacteria > Pseudomonadati > Pseudomonadota > Gammaproteobacteria > Aeromonadales > Aeromonadaceae > Aeromonas > Aeromonas sp. R5-4. The sequence continues at coordinate 75,734 of NZ_JBFODG010000031.1, forward strand.
CAGGCGATGGCACAGATGACGGACGCGATGATCATGATCACATCCCAAGGGATGTAGCTGACCAGTTGATCGCTCGGGATGGGCATGCCCAGACCCCACGTCAATACCAGTACCCCCAGACCACCGGCAAAGCCGATGCCGATGCTGCCTATCCGGGCCCCCAGATAGATAGCGGCGAGCACGACAAGTAACTCGATTCCAATCATAGCGATAACTCCATTTTTTAGTTTTTGGTTTTTATTTGGCAAAAAGCCAATTCCCGATCGGGCTGGGGATAAAGACCAATCGGGAACTGACTTTATGGGCCGGGAAGATCCCAGCCCACACTCGCTTATACGGCAGCTTCGCGGGTGAAACGCTTGGCTTTGTATTGCGGGTTCATCAGGTTCTCGATGGAGAGAATTTCGTCCAGCTGCTCGGCGCTCAGCAGACCGCGCTCAAGAACGACTTCACGGACGTTCTTGCCGGTCTGGGCACAGATCTTGCCGACGATATCCCCTTCGTGGTGGCCGATGAAGGGGTTCAGGTAGGTCACGATACCGATGGAGTTCAGCACGTGATTCATGCAGATTTCCGGGTTGGCGGTGATACCTTCCACGCACTTCTCGCGCAGGGAAATACAGGCTTTTTCCATCAGACTCAGGGATTCGAACATCGCCTGACCAATCACCGGCTCCATGACGTTCAGCTGCAGCTGACCGGCTTCGGCGGCGAAGGTGATGGTGATGTCGTTACCGAATACCTTGAAGCAGGATTGGTTGACCACTTCCGGGATAACCGGGTTGACCTTGGCCGGCATGATGGAGGAACCCGCCTGCATTTCCGGCAGGTTGATCTCTTTCAGTGCAGTGCGCGGGCCGGAGGAGAGCAGACGCAGGTCATTACAGATCTTGGACAGCTTCATGGCCAGACGCTTGATGGCGCCGTGCAGCATGACGTAGGCGCCACAGTCGGAGGTCGCTTCGATCAGGTCTTCTGCCGGCACATAGGCACGACCGGTGATCTCGGCCAGACGCTTGATAGCCAGTGCAGAGTACTCGGGCGGAGTGTTCAGACCGGTACCGATGGCGGTCGCGCCCAGGTTCACTTCCAGCAGCAGCTCCTGGCAGCGCTTGATGGACTTGATCTCTTCACGCAGGGTCACGGCGAATGCGTGGAACTCCTGACCCAGGGTCATCGGAACCGCATCTTGCAGCTGGGTACGGCCCATCTTCAGGATGTTTTTGAACTCTTTCGCTTTGGCATCGAATGCCGCGATCAGGTGCTCCAGCGCGTGCAGAGTCACGTCAGTGCTGTTGACCACAGCAACGCGGAAACCGGTCGGGTAGGCATCGTTGGTGGATTGGCACTTGTTGACGTGGTCGTTCGGGTTGATGACGTCGTAACGGCCTTTCTCCAGACCCATGATTTCCAGGGCGATGTTGGCCAGTACTTCGTTGGTGTTCATGTTGACGGAGGTGCCGGCACCACCCTGGTAAACGTCGACCGGGAACTGGTCGAAGCATTTGCCGGTGTTCAGCATCAGGTCGCAGGCTTCTACGATCTTGTCAGCAATTTCAGGACGGATGGTACCCAGTTCACCGTTTGCCAGCGCAGCGGCCTTCTTGGTCAGCACCATACCGCGGACGAATTCCGGAACGTCAGAAATCTTCTGAGAGCTGATCTTGAAGTTCTCGACAGCGCGCAGGGTGTGCACACCGTAGTAGAGATCATTGGAAACTTCTTTGGTGCCCAGCAGGTCTTCTTCAATGCGGACGTTCTTGATGTCGCTCATTGTAATGCCTCAGAAATCAGATAAATGGAAAAATCCTCACCGAGTGGTCGCGAGTTCCTTGCGCACAGCTCATCCTGAAGCACCACACATCGAGTGGGGCGGTTGGGAGAATGACCTCCCGAAAAACTAATCAATATACTACTCCAATTGAGGTATCGGTTATTAGAGGTGGATCACTAAATTTGCGACATTTTCAAATTACTTTGAGGAAAGTACACATATGTTATGAAGTTTTTATCATGATGATTTTTATAAATTTTTGTGACTTTTTGCTGGTTTTTTAGATTGCTGATGACGTAGGAGTCAGTTGACCAACTTGAAAAGAGGGGGGCTGCCCCCATTTATTCAGGGCAGAAAGTGGTGATGACGGGGCGGCAAAATCGCCTCTGGCCATCGTTGGATGGGCGCCACTTTTTCTCAATTTACCGGTGCTGGAGTGGATATGGGCAAGTTGTTTTTGTTGTTGGTGGGTCTGGTTGTGCTGGAGCTCACCGTGATGATCGAGGTCGGCTCGGTAATCGGGGCGCTGCCGACAGTCGGCTTGCTCATACTGACTGCGGTATTGGGCTCCTCGCTGGTGCGAAGTGAAGGGATCAAGACCCTGTTCAGCGCCCAGCAAAAGATGCAGATGGGCGAGATGCCGGGCCGTGAGGTGATGGGGGGCATGATGCTGGCATTGGCCGGCTTGCTGCTGATTATCCCGGGCTTCGTGACCGACATTTTCGGTGTGCTGTTGCTGCAACCCTGGCTGCGCAACAAACTGGCTGACAAGCTGATCGGCAGCAACCAGTTCCGGATGCAGATGGGCGGTTTCCAGCGTACTCAATCGCCGTTTGGCAACGCACCGTCCGATGATCATCTGGGGAACGCCAAGCAGGGCGGCACCACTATCGAAGGCGAATTTGAGCGTAAAGAGTAATCGACGAGACGAAAACCCGAGGCGAGTGACTGAATCAGGGTTTGCCCTGATGGCACAAGGCCTCGAAGCGGTGTCGGGCATACCACCATGCGAGGGTGCCCGCCGCCAGATTGGCCAGCAGTATCCCCAGATATATCCCCTGTTCTCCTCCCAGCTTTGCCCCCAGCCAGGCTCCTGGCAACAGAAAACCAAACAGCCGCAATCCGTTGAACAAAAACGAGATACTGGATGCCCTCACGCCATTGAGTGCCGAGGCCAACAGCATCACCATGCCCTGAAAGCCGTAACCGATCGGCACCAGATGCAGATAGAGAATGATGAGGCGAATGACCTGCGGATGATCGCTGAACAGGTTGGCGATGAGTGGCGCCAGTAGCCAGGTCAGGCCATAGATGGCGAGCTGGAACAGCAACGCAAACCTCATGCAGCTCTGCAGTGCAGCTTTGGCCCGTGCCGGATTGCCAGCGCCGCAGTTTTGCGAGATGAAAGGGGCCAGTACGGAGGCGAGGGCCATCATCACAATTAGCAACAGCGCCTCGACCCGCGACGCGGCACCATAAGCGGCCACCACCTCGGTACCCAGGCCCGCAAAGATCGTCATCAGCACCGCATTGGCCAAGGGGTTGAGCATATTGGTAAAAGAGGCGGGGACGGCGACATGGAGTAACGCCCGCCAGTGGGACAGCAACCGGGCCCGCGGCGAGAGGCACCACAGCAGCAAGCCTTCCCGATGACGCAGGATATAGAGGCTGACCAGCATCGCCATCAACCAAGAGATAGAGGTGGCGATGGAGGCCCCGCGGATCCCCCACTCGGGAAAGGGGCCGATGCCGAAGATCAACAGAGGATCCAGTACTCCGTTGACCAACCCGGCTACGGCCATCACCAGACTGGGGGTTTTGGTATCGCCGGTCGCCCGGATGGCGGCATTGCCCACCATGGGCAGCACCAGCATGGGGACGGTGAGATACCAGATCAGCATGTAGTCATGGATGAGGGAGATAAGCTCGGCACTGGCCCCCAGCAGAGTAAACAGGGGTTTGATGGTGAGAGCGCCCCCCGCGGAGAGCAGGGCCACCATGATCACCGCCAGAAACAGGCTGTCGGTGGCGAGATGGGCCGCCTCATCGTGTTTGCCCTGCCCCAGGGTATGACCGATCACCGCTGACAATCCGGCGCCCAATCCCATCGCCAGCGAGGTAACCACAAAAGTGACGGGAAAGGTAAAACTGATGGCGGCCAGAGCTTCGGTTCCCAGCATACCGATAAAAAAGGTATCGACCAGATTGAAGGCCAGAATGGCGATGATGCCGAAGATCATGGGGCCCGTCATCTGGCGCAGTACGACCGGAATAGGGGCAGTCAACATGGGGTTGGTGCGGGTCAAGGGCTCGTCTCTACAGCTGGCTTTGAAGGTTCTGGCATCGAAAACGGGCGGCTTGAACCGACCTTGCACCAGGGTGCAGACATGGCTGAACCATCGAAGATGTTTATAGTACGTGAAAAAATTTTTTTTGTATTTGCCCTTGAAGGGTTAGCAACTCTGCCCCACATCAGGGACATATCTAATTTGGCCTGGAACGGCCATTCCTCAAAGCAACAATGAGACTCATTTTGGGAGAGTTATCGATGAAAATTCGTCCACTGCACGACCGCGTCATCATCAAGCGCATCGAAGCTGAAGCCAAATCTGCCGGCGGTATCGTCTTGACTGGTACTGCGGCCCAGAAGTCCACCCGTGGTGAAGTGCTTGCCGTGGGGACTGGTCGCATCCTGGATAATGGCGAAGTCAAAGCGCTGGCCGTGAAGGTTGGTGACAAGGTGATCTTCAACGAAGGCTACGGTGTGAAGACCGAGAAGCTGGATGGTCAGGACGTCCTGATCCTCTCCGAAACCGACATCCTGGCGATTGTCGAAGAGTAATCCATCCTCCTTTTCCCCGAATTGATTTAAGGATTGAAGAAAAATGGCTGCTAAAGACGTTAAGTTTGGTAACGAAGCCCGCATCAAGATGCTGGAAGGCGTAAACATCCTGGCTGATGCCGTCAAGGTGACTCTGGGCCCGAAAGGCCGCAACGTGGTGCTGGACAAGTCCTTCGGCGCCCCGACCATCACTAAAGATGGTGTGTCTGTTGCGCGCGAAATCGAGCTGGAAGACAAGTTCCAGAACATGGGCGCCCAGATGGTCAAGGAAGTGGCTTCCAAGGCGAACGATGCCGCCGGTGACGGTACCACTACTGCAACCGTTCTGGCTCAGGCTATCGTCAACGAAGGTCTGAAAGCCGTTGCCGCCGGTATGAACCCGATGGATCTGAAGCGCGGTATCGACAAGGCCGTTGTGGCTGCTGTTGCCGAGCTGCAAGCGCTGTCTCAGCCTTGTGCCGACAGCAATGCCATCGCTCAGGTGGGCACCATCTCCGCCAACTCCGACGAGAAAGTGGGCAAGCTGATTGCCGAAGCCATGGATAAAGTGGGTCGCGATGGCGTCATCACCGTTGAAGATGGTCAGGGTCTGGAAGATGAGCTGGCAGTTGTTGAAGGTATGCAGTTCGACCGCGGCTACCTGTCCCCCTACTTCATCAACAAGCAAGAGACCGGTTCCGTTGAACTGGACGACCCGTTCATCCTGCTGGTTGACAAGAAAGTCTCCAACATCCGCGAAATGCTGCCGGTACTGGAAGGCGTTGCCAAAGCTGGCAAGCCGCTGCTGATTGTTGCTGAAGACGTAGAAGGCGAAGCCCTGGCGACTCTGGTGGTCAACACCATGCGCGGTATCGTGAAAGTGGCTGCCGTCAAGGCGCCTGGCTTCGGTGACCGTCGGAAGGCCATGCTGCAGGATATCGCCGTACTGACTGGCGGTACTGTCATCTCCGAAGAAGTTGGCATGGAGCTGGAAAAAGCGACTCTGGAAGATCTGGGTCGTGCCAAGCGTATCGTCATCACTAAAGAGAACACCACCATCATCGATGGCGTGGGTGATGCCGGTGTGATCGAAGGCCGTGTTGCCCAGATCCGTCAGCAGATCGAAGAGACCTCTTCCGACTACGATCGTGAGAAGCTGCAAGAGCGTGTAGCCAAGCTGGCTGGCGGTGTTGCCGTGATCAAGGTTGGCGCAGCCACCGAAGTCGAGATGAAAGAGAAGAAAGCACGCGTGGAAGATGCCCTGCACGCTACCCGCGCCGCGGTTGAAGAAGGTGTGGTTGCCGGTGGTGGTGTTGCGTTGGTTCGCGTTGCAGCCAAACTGGCGGGTCTGCGTGGTGACAACGAAGACCAGAACGTCGGTATCAAAGTTGCCCTGCGCGCCATGGAAGCCCCGCTGCGTCAAATCGTCATCAACGCCGGTGAAGAAGCCTCCGTCATTGCCAACGCAGTGAAGAACGGCGAAGGCAACTTCGGTTACAACGCTTACAGCGAACAGTATGGCGACATGCTGGCCATGGGTATCCTGGATCCGACCAAGGTAACCCGTTCCGCCCTGCAGTTTGCCTCTTCCATCGCCGGTCTGATGATCACCACCGAGTGCATGGTCACCGAACTGCCGAAGAAAGATACCCCTGCAATGCCTGACATGGGCGGCATGGGTGGCATGGGCATGATGTAATCATCCCCCCTTGCTCTGTTTGACAAACGGCTCGCTCAAGGCGAGCCGTTTTTTTATATCTGGCTAAACTGAGTCTGTTGAGACAGCAAATTTGGGGGTGATATGAAAATGTTTGGTTGGCTGACACTACTGTGTTCATTGGTCATCATGCCGGTGATGGCTGCTGAGGCGCTGACTGGGCCGGTGATCCTGAAAGTGGGTGGCAACATCAGGTCGGCAGACGAAGTTGATGGCAAGGTGTTGTTTGATCTGGCAAAACTACAGGCTCTGCCGCAACATGAGATAGTGACCGGCAACCCGTGGGTGGATAAGCCGCACACCTACAGAGGCCCAAAACTGGCCGATGTATTGACTGCAGTCGGTGCGGATGGCAAGACCATTACGTTGACGGCACTGAACAGTTTCCAGATCCGCATTGAATGGGACAAGGTTGCCAAATACGAGCCCATTCTTGCATGGGAAGACAATGGGGCTGTCATGCGGGTGCGTGACAAGGGGCCGGTCTGGTTTATGCTGCCTCTTGATCAATATCCGGAATTGAAGCGATCTGAATATACCGACATGATGATTTGGCAGCTGGATTTGATAGACATTCAGCACTGATAAAAACAGCACGGGAGCATGGGGTGAAAGGAAAGACCAGGGCGTGGCCACTGCTCGTCATTCTGTATGTATCCATCCTGTCGTTTACCGGGAGCACCCTCTATTGCCTGATGCAGATCCAGAATGCGACCAGAGCGATGGAGAAATACACCTATGATGTCTCCTGGGCGCTGATGCAGTTGCAGCTGGAGCTCGGGCGTTTCCTCAATGCGGTAGAGGTCTATCACTATGGCGGGATTGATCATGACACCTTGATGTTGCGTTATGACATTCTCTGGAGCAGAACGCCCATCCTGTTGAGCGGCCAGCTGCGCAAGAGCATGCAGGACAAGCAGAAAACCTTGCGTCTGGTGCAGTTGATTGAAACCAATATTCGCCAAATAGAGCCCGACATCACCAAGTTGCAAAGCGGGGCATCTGACTATCAGCAGATCATGATGCGCCTTGCCCCGCTGCAAGAGCCGCTCTCCTACTCCCTCGCTTCTGTGATGCAGAAGAACATCAACGTCTATTCCGAGAACGATCGCCATTTTGGCCAATTGCGCAATGCCTTGTTGCTGATGGTCTCCGGTCTGGTCATGTCAGTGCTGCTACTCAGCATGCTGCTTATATATGAAGGGCGTCGTCATTTCAGAGCTGCCAGACGGGATCCGCTGACCGGGTTGTCCAATCGGGTTGCCCTACTGGAGCGGATGGAGCTGTACGCCACACAGGAAGTGCCGTTTGGGCTGGTGCTAGTCGACATCAACGACTTCAGAGATATCAACAGCAAGTTTGGCTATGACACCGGTGATTATCTGCTTTGTGAGTTTGCCACCCGGATCAGAGTGCTCTGTGAAGAGGGCGAGTGGAGTGGACGTCTGGGGGGGGATCAATTTGCCATTATCCAGCGTGGCAGCAGCGATCTGCGTCAGGTCAGGGAGCTGGTAGCGCGATTGTTGCATGCGCTGAAGCAAGATATCGTCTATGACAACTATCCCTTCCGGCTTGAAGTCGGGATCGGGATTGCCTTCTATCCGATGGACAGCGACAAGACTCAGGAGTTGTTGAGTCGTGCGGAACAGGCCCTGTTCCATAGTCGCAAGACCCATGTCCCCTATGTGATTTACGATAACTCCCTGCTCAACGAGACGGCGCGGCGCAAACATCTGGCATCGGACATGATCATGGCGCTGGAACACAATGCGTTGGAACTCTATTACCAACCCATCGTCAATCTAGAGAGTGGCCGCTGTGAAGCTGTCGAGGCTCTGCTGCGCTGGCGGCATCCGGAACTCGGCTTCATTCCGCCAAACGAAGTGATCATGGTGGCCGAGGAGTTCCAGCTTGCCGAACGGGTTGGCAGCTGGGTGCTGAATACAGCTTGCGAGCAGCTCTATCAGTGGCACCAGCTTGGTATGGTTGATCTGCAAATGTGTGTGAATATCTCGCCAGGCATGTACCAGCGCAATTTGCTCAAATTGGTGGCCAAGGCATTGATGGAGCACCACCTGCCTGCCCGCAGCCTGGTCTTGGAGGTCACGGAAGACACCACCATGCGCGAAGTGAAGAACTCGCTGCAACTGATGCAGGATCTTAATCAGCAGGGGGTACTGCTGGCATTAGACGATTTTGGGACTGGTTATTCCTCTTTGAGTTATCTGCAAAAGTTACCGGTCAGCAAGGTGAAGATCGACCGCTCCTTTATACAGGGCATTGACACTTCAATGGAGGCATCCGAACTGGTCGCCAATATTTGCCGGATGGGGTCGATGCTGGGCAAGAGTCTGGTGTGTGAAGGGATTGAGACACAGGCCCAGTTGGATGTGCTGCGATCCCTGACCGATATCCACTTGTATGGACAGGGCTATCTATTCAGCCGACCGGAGCAGGCGGAGAAAATCTATCAGACCTTGTTGGAGATGGAGGAGCTTTGGCTGGCGCGTCAACAATCCGAAATAGCTTATATGAGTTGAGAGGGGGCTTGCCTGTCATCTACCTCCAGAATGTGTGATTTAGCTCAAACTTTCTTCATTTCGTTTGTTGTTTGAACGGTTGTGCGGTTTTATCAAAAAAACATGCAATTTAGCCTTGCCAGAAAGAATTCACTCCCTATAATGCGCCTCCATCGACAGGGCAAGCGGCAACGCAGAAAGCCAAGTCGATAACCTCGAAAAGCCTTTAAAAATAAGGCTTGACTCGAGAAAGCGGTTGA
>NZ_JBFODG010000032.1:0-191230 GCF_040908215.1 Aeromonas sp. R5-4
AGAGGCGCTGATCCGTCGCGCTTCCGAAATCTGTATCGATGCCGGTGCCGACTTCATCAAGACCTCCACCGGCAAGGTGCCGGTCAATGCGACCCCAGAAGCGGCACGCATCATGATGGAAGTGATCAAGGCCAAGAATCCGAAAGTCGGCTTCAAGCCAGCTGGTGGCGTGAAAGACGCAGCCGTTGCCGGTCAGTACCTGGCCATGGCCGAAGAGATCCTCGGCAACGACTGGGTGTCCGCCCGTACCTTCCGCTTTGGTGCATCCAGCCTGCTGGCCAGTCTGCTGGCCACTCTGGGGCATGGCGACAAGCCGGCCAACACCAGCGGTTACTAATAGGTTGATGAGAGGGCGGACTGCAGTCCGCCCTGTTAGCCCCCACCATGCGGTGTGCGGGCAAGGATTCAGGCTTGTGTAACGCCAGCAATGGCGGAGGGAATGAAAGATGTTTTTGCCTCAAGAAATTATTCGCAAGAAGCGCAACGGTGAAGCGCTCAGTACCCAAGAAATTCAATTCTTCGTTCAGGGCATTACCAATAACACCATCGGTGAGGGGCAGATTGCCGCGCTGGCGATGGCGGTCTACTTCAAAGACATGACCATGGATGAGCGGGTTGCCCTGACCTGCGCCATGCGCGACTCCGGCATGGTGCTAACCTGGGATCACCTCAATCTGGGTGGCCCGATTGTCGACAAACACTCCACCGGCGGTGTGGGTGATGTGGTCTCTCTGATGCTTGGCCCAATGGTCGCTGCCTGTGGCGGTTTCGTGCCGATGATCTCCGGTCGTGGTCTGGGCCATACCGGCGGTACCCTCGACAAGCTGGATGCCATTCCCGGCTACCAGACCTCGGTCGACAACGATCGTTTCCTGAAAGTGGTGAAAGAGGCGGGGGTCGCCATCATCGGTCAGACCGGCGATCTCGCCCCGGCTGACAAGCGTATCTATGCAGTACGGGACATCACTGCCACCGTCGAATCCATCGCCATGATCACCGGCTCCATCCTCTCCAAGAAGCTCGCCTCCGGGCTCGAAGCGCTGGTGATGGATGTGAAAGTGGGCTCCGGCGCCTTTATGCCAACCTTCGAAGCCTCCGAAGAGCTGGCCAAGAGCATTGTGGCCGTGGCCAACGGTGCCGGTTGCCGCACCTCTGCGCTCTTGACCGACATGAACCAGGTGCTGGCCTCCAGCGCCGGTAACGCGGTGGAAGTACGTGAAGCGGTGCGCTACCTGACCGGTGAATACCGCAACCCGCGCATCCACGAAGTGACCATGGCGCTGTGCGCCGAGATGCTTATCTCTGCAGGCTTGGCCAGCGACGAGCGCGATGCCCGTGCCAAGCTGCAGGCGGTGCTGGATAACGGCAAGGCGGCCGAGATCTTCGGTCGCATGGTGACAGGTCTCGGTGGCCCGGCCGATTTTATGGAGCGTTACGACGCTTACCTGCCCAAAGCCGCCATCGTGCGCCCGGTCTTCGCGGCCAACAGCGGTTTCGTGACCGCCATGGATACCCGCGAGCTGGGTCTGGCCGTGGTCGCCATGGGCGGTGGTCGCCGCGCTGCCGGTGACAAACTTGATTATGCGGTCGGTCTGACCGACTTTATCCGCCTGGGTCAAAGCGTCGATGCTGACAAGCCGATCGCGATGATCCACGCTCAGACTGAAGATCAATTTATTTTGATTGATCGAATGGTTAAAAACTCAATATTGATAGGTCCACAAAAACCGGAAGATAGAAACAGTGTAATATCTGTAATTCGAAGTTAAGTTTATTTATCATCACTCTCACATTTTTAATGTAGCTACCTGTAGTCAGGGATTAACCATGTTAATTCCTGAGTCAATTTTTACAAATGGTCTTGAGTCTATTCTATCTTCCATGAATAGTTTAATTTAATCCTGTTGATGCAATCTGCTGTTATATTAAAAGTTTCAACTTGCTTTTATTTAGAGGTGCTTTTGTGAAAGTTATTTTAGCATTGCTATCCATGATATTCATTGTCGTCTTGTCGATATATACATCCGTCTATATTGTTATCGGCGACACTGATGCTCCAAAAGATAACCTGAAAGTCATTAACTCAGAACATTGGAATGGAAAGGGATTTGAGAACATTGATGAGATGAAGGAGGATGATAGCTCATCGATAGAACGCTTGTATCACCTTCTATTTAATAATAAGGAGGTTAGAACTCCTGAGGAGCCTATTGATTATGGTATTCGCAATGGCAAAGATTTGGTTGCGTTACCATCGTCAGGTTTGAGAGTTACATGGTTTGGGCATTCAAATGTATTATTGGAGTTCAAAAAGAGTCGAGTCCTTATTGACCCGACATGGTCTGAACGAGCATCTCCATTTAAGGTTCTGGGGCCAAAAAGATTTTATTCTCCTTCCATGAGGCTAGATGCGCTACCTCCAGTTGATCTTATCGTTATATCGCATGATCACTATGACCATCTAGACTATGAGGTAGCGAACTACTTTAGAAGTAAAAAAACAAAATGGGTTGTTCCATTAGGAATCAAGAGCATTCTCATGAAATGGGGGGTGCCAGAAGCTCAAGTGATTGAATTTGATTGGTGGGAAGAAAAAGTCATTGATGGGGTGTTTATTGCTTCAACACCGGCACGCCATTACTCTGGCCGTTTATCAAGATCTAATCACACCTTGTGGTCGAGTTGGGTCATAAAGGATAGTAATAATTCAATCTTTTATAGTGGTGACACGGGGATGCATCGGGAGTTTAACACTATTGGTGAAAAGTATGGCCCATTTGATCTAACATTAATGGAGGCTGGCTCATATAGTGCCATGTGGCATGATACACACCTAGGACCAGAGCAAGCCGTTATAGCTCATAAAATATTGCGAGGGAAATATTTATTACCTGTTCATTGGGCTGCTTACAATATGGCTCCACATGGGTGGTCAGAACCCATAGAGCGAGTGATAAATGCTGCTAATAAATTGAATGTGAAGATTTTAACTCCACAACCGGGGACAACAATCGACAAGGCAGATTTTGATAAACATGGCTTTGTATGGCCTATCAAAAAAAATGAAAATAAAGAATATGAACCTGTTTGGTCGAGCAAGGTGAATGACCTTTTGATGGCAGATAAAAAAGTATTGAACCGGGATGCTTTAAAATAACTTGATAGTATTAGGTGGATCAGTTCCTAAAAAAGGCAGTGGCTATACGCCCTCATACTAAAAAACACACTGCATCCCTTGTGGTGGCCCGTGAGAGCCTTATTTAGTTGATGGATATATCCACAAATGGGTGTGTCAGGAGTGCCGAATAGCTAGAGACGGATATCCGGATGTAGGGCTGAAAAGGGAGATGTGTGTGCAGGAGCGTCAGCTTTGCGAAATAGCAAAAAGGCACCCGAGGGTGCCTTTTTCACAATCTGAGTGGCTTGCCTATCAGGCAGCGGCTTTCAGCTGTACTGCGGCGGCTTTCTTGTGATCGCCGATTGGCATCACGGTGCGGCCGAACTGCTCGTTAATAACGGTGGCCATGGCCAGGTAGATGGCGCTGGCGCCACAGATGATGCCTTCGAAACCGGCGATGGTGCCGATCAGGGTGCTGCCGGTGAAGTCACGGGCGGCCAGCAGGAAGAACAGCACGGTCAGGGAGGCGAACACGAACTGCTTGGCGCGCGGGTAGTTGATGGTACCAACCAGCATGAACAGGGTGAACATGCCCCACATCAGCAGATACCAACCCATGTAGGCGTGCGGAGTGGCTTCGGCCAGACCCATGGTCGGCATGATCAGCAGGAACACCAGGCTCAGCCAGAACAGGCCGTAGGAGGTGAACGCGGTCACACCGAAGGTGTTGCCACGCTTGTACTCCATGATGCCAGCGATGATCTGGGCGATGCCGCCGTAGCACAGGCCCATGGCCAGGATCATGGCGCTGATGGGGAAGAAACCTGCGTTATGGATGTTCAGCAGGATGGTGGTCATACCGAAACCCATCAGACCCAGAGGGGCAGGGTTGGCCAATTTTTCGCTCACGTGGCGTTCTCCAAAAATAGAGGTGGGGGTTAACAAAAGACGCGCGATTTTAGGCAGGCTGTGGCGCGCCCGCAAGGGGGCAAGGGGGATAAATCGTAAAAAAACTACGTGATTATTTGCATCAGAGGCCAAATGCTCACCAAGACAGGCTGTTTGGTGAGCAAAAGGTGTCAAAATAGTTGAGGGGTTGTATTTTTATTACGCATTTGCGCAGTGCGGCGGCCTTACTGATCCAGTGTCAGGATCACTTTGGCTTCCTTGTCCTCTTCCTTGACCTGGCTGTCGAGCACGAACAGCCGCTCCGGGGCGATCCCCTGGCTGTCGACCAGAAACTCCTTGGTATTTTGCGCCCGGCGCATGGCGAGATTGCGCAGGGATTTGGCGGTGATGAGCTGCTGATCCCGCAGCAGGATCACCGCCTGGGCCCGCAGTGCCGCGCTCTCTTCATCCAGATGGAGGCGGTCCGCCAGATCATCCAGATCTTCGCCAAAGCGCTCTTCATAGGCCTGGGCCAGCGCCTCTTGCAGGGCTGAGTCCTGTTCCAGCAGGTCGAGATCCGCCTGATTGCCGGTGAGCTTGGCCAGTACCCGCTCCAGCTTTTGCCGTTGCAGGATGGGGCGCTCCTCGTTGAAGTTGACCTTGCCGCGAATGTTCATGCTGAGCTTGGGTCTATCCTTGAGGGCCTGCGCCAGCTTGACCAGTTTCTCCTGCTGGGTGGGAGTGAGATCGGGATCCCCCGGCAGGAAGGGAAGTTCGTCGAGATCTTCGGTGCCATCGGCCAGCGAGGCGAGCAGGGAGAAGGGGGAGGTGATCGCCTTGCTCAGGGTGTTGCCCAGCACATCCCAGAAGATATTGCCGATGCTGAAGTCCGGTTGATCGAGATCGCCCTTCACCTTGAGGTTCATCTGTATCACCCCGTTGGCATCGCTTAGCAGGGCGATGGCCAGCCCCAGCGGCAGATCCTTGGCCTGATCGCTCTTGATCTTCTCGCCCAGTTGCAGCTTCTTGATGGTGATGTCGTTATCCCCCTCCAGCCGATTGCCCTCCAGCTTGTAGTGCAGCTTCATGGAGAGCTGCCCCTTGTCGATGGCATAACCGGCATAGGTGCCCGAATAGGGGGTGAAGGTGGTGAGCTCCAGATTGTGGAAAGCGACCGCGATGTCGAGGATCGGGTTGGCCACCAGCAGGTTGGTACCGCCGCGAATGGTCACTGGCGCATAGCGATCCACCTTGCCGTTGAAGGCGAGATCGGAGCGTTGCCCCGGAATATTGCTGATATGGCGACTTTGGCCGCCCAGCGAGGCGATATCGGCCACAAAATCTTGTCTCAGGCTGCGATCGGCAAAGCGCAGGTTGCCCTGCTCGGTGCGCAGCTGGTCGATGGTGAAACGAAAGTCGGGAGCCTTGCTGCCTGCCTTTGCTTCAGTACTTTTTGCTGCCGCTGGTTGCGGCAACAGCAGCTGTTGCAGGTTGGTGGTGCCATCTTCGTTGATCTCGATGCGGGCGAAGGGCTTGTTCAGAGCAATGTCCTTGATCCGCATCTGCTGGCTGATGCCGTCGTACGTCAGACCGGTGAGAGCCAGGGTGTTGAACTCCAGCAGTCGCTGATTGTCTGCCCGATCGACTACTTTGAGCCCGTTGATATCGAGCCCCCCTTGCAGGGTCAGCTTGCTGAGATCTCCCTGGGCGGTGGTGGCGAGATCAAGGCGGGTCTTGCTGCTCAGCAGCCCGTTTTGCACCTTGATGCGTACCAGATCGGCCAGATAGGGCTGTGCCAGCGTCAGGGGTAGCCCCTGCTGGTTGATGTCGCCGCTTAAGGTGAAAGGAGTCAGGGTCAGTTGGCCATCAAAGGCGAGGGGGCTGCTCTGGTTGAAGTGGGTGGCCAGATTCAGTTTGCTCGGTTGCTCCCCCTTGCTGCCCAGTGGCCCCAGCGCCAGCTTGAGGCCGGAGAGCTGGCGTGCCAGCGGTTTGCCGCTGCTCGATTCGGTGAGGGTGAGATCGCCCTTGTCGATAACGATCTGCTTGAGCTGCCACTGCCAGGGTTTGTCTGGCGCATGTTTCTTGCCGTTACCGGCTGTCTTTGCTTGTTGTGCCGACTTGGGCGCCGCATTGTTGGCCACCTCGTTTGCGGCGTGGGCCCCTTTGACGGGCTTGGCGGGGGCCTGTTCAATCAGCAAGTCAGCCAGATCCAGCTCCAGCTGTGGGTTGAGGGTGGCCTTGAGCAGGGGTTGTTGCAGAGTGACCTTGCCGATCTGGAGCGACTGTTTCTGGCCATCGACAGCCAGCTCGCTCAGGGCCAGCTGGCCGAAGCGGGCAAATTCGTCGCCCTGGTGTTTTTTAAGCTGCCAGTTGTCCAGCGTCAGCTTGCCTTTGGACAATTGCCACAGTACCCCTTGCTTGCCCTCTTTAAGCAGGTACTCCACCTCTGCATTGGCGTGGCCCTTGGCCAGATCCAGCTTGAGATAGGGTGCCCAGAGCGGTGCGAAGGGTTTCAGGTCGACCTGTTTGAGGCTCCCCTTACCCTGACCCATGCCGCTCATCACATCGAGTTTGCCGTGAGCGGCGAGGCTGCTTTTGCCGTTGATGGCGGCGCTCAGCTGATAGGCGGTCGGATGGTTTGCCTCGGTACGCAGGTTATCGAGCTTGAGGGTCACCTTCTCCAGATTGAGAGGCGGCAACCAGCCGGGTTCGCTCTCCTTGCGTTGATCCTGATAGCGCACATTCCCGTCAGTGACATTGACACTTGCAATATCGACCAGCAGCGGGGCGCTGGCTGTTTCGGGCTCGGGGGAGGGTGCAGGGGCGAGCAGGGTCGCCAGCGCATCGGTCAGATTGAGTCGAACATCCCCTTTTTTGTCTGTCAGACGTTGCAGCAGCACCACGGGTTTGGTCAGGGTGACGGCGGAAAGCACGACCCCTTTCTGCTGCCAGCTGGCTTGCAGGTTTGGGGTGATAAAGAGCTGCTCAAAACGGATGATAGGCTGCTGTTTGGCATCGAGCAGGGCAGTCGCGCCGAGGGTGAGAGAAGGGTTGCGCAGCCCTACGTCAATCTCCCCCAGCGTCAGTTGCAGGCCGTAGTGCTCGGCCAGCCAGCCGGGCAGATAGCGCTGGACCAGACGGGGGGTTTGCCACAGCAGCAGAGTGATCAGGATAAGAAACAGCAGGAAAGCGTAGGCAAGGTAGCGCAGCAAGCGGAGCTTGGGGGACGCGGGCTCGGTGGTGTTCATTTGGTGCACTCCCATTTGGTTCCCGCCATGGTACAGAAAAGCTGGATAGTAATCATGGGGTTGCGTGCTGTTGTACGCCGTACTTTGTCCAAAGGCGATCCAGTTCACCCTTTTTTTGCAGCGCTGCCAGCCACTGTTCCAGCTGGGCAGGGGTAATGGGAGCCTCAGGGTGAAGGATGGCTCGGTGTTGATACTGTTGATCCCATTTTTGCGAGATCAGCAGCTGGTCGGCGGTGTCGGGGTGGGAAAGCAGATATTGGTTAAGGTAGGAAACGTTGAGAATGGCTACCTCACCACGCCCTTTGAGTAGCGCTTGCAGGGCGCTGATGTTGTCTTTGACCAGGGTGATATTGAGCTTGCGCTGCAGGTAGAGGGGATCAGCATTGAACTGGCCGATGCCGTAGTGGTAGCCGGTCACCCCGATGAGATGATGCCGAGAGGGGTCATCGAAAAAGCGCTGATCCCGGCCCGTTTTGTTCAGGGCCACATAGACCTCGCCACCACCGAGGAAGGGGGCTGTCATCTTGAATTTATCGGTGTCCCAGCCCCATTTGGTGTCTTCAAACAGCATCAGCGAGAAACGGCCCAGATCGAGCGCCTTGTAACGGTTGGCGGCCGAGGTGGGAACAAACACGAATCTTACCTCTTGCTGGATCTCGTTTAGCTTGGCGATGAGGTCCAGCGTCAGCCCTTCATAGCGGGAATCTGAGAGTTTGACCACAAAGGGGGCATAGGGGTATCCGCCAACCTTGATGAGGGGATGGCTCCAGCCAGAGAGGCTGAACAAGAGCAAAAACCAGCACCAATATCTCATGGGATCCCCAGGGCAATAGCTTGCTCCCAGATTCGGTTAATCTGTGCCAGTTTTCAAGCTGTTAAGGGAATTAACACAGCGCTGTTCGGCGGCTTCCAGCTCGGCCATCACCATCTGGATATCCTCCAGCTGCTGGCGCAGCACGCCGCGTTTTGCCTCGATCAGCTGGATCATGGAGTGAAGCTGGGTTTTGCTCGATTTGTCGGTGTCGTACATATCGAACAGCTCGCGGATCTCGGCCAGGCTAAACCCCAGCCGTTTGCCGCGCAGGGTCAATTTGAGCCGGATCTTGTCTCGATGGCTGTAGATGCGGGTTTGCCCCTCCCGTAGCGGGGTGAGCAGCCCCTCATCCTCGTAGTAGCGGATGGTGCGCGGCGTGACATCGAACTCGTGGGCCAGCTCCGAAATGCTGTAGGTGATCTCCTTGCCGGGCAGGGAACGGGACATGATCATGACTCCTGTTGCTGGGCGTGTGGCTGGCAGAGGCGGGCACGCAGCCGTTCGGCATTGGCGTGCAAGGCCTGACCGACCCGCGAGCCGTTGGCGCGGCCGAGCTGCTCGCTCACCCACTGGCCGGTGGCCGCCAGTTTGTCGAGATCCACCCCGGTTGTCATGCCAAGGCCGTGCAGCAGGTAGACCACCTCTTCTGACGCCACATTGCCGGAGGCGCCCGGCGCATAGGGGCAGCCGCCAAGCCCCGCCACCGAGCAGTCGATGGTGCGAATGCCGCGCTCCAGCGCGGGTAGCAGGTTGGCCAAGCCCTGACCGTAGGTGTCATGAAAATGGACCGCGAGTCGCCCCGCCGGGATCTCGTGCAGCACCGCATCCAGCATGGGGGCCACGGTGCCCGGAGTGCCGACACCGATGGTGTCCCCCAGCGAAATTTCGTGGCAGCCGAGATCCAGCAACTGTTCGGCCATGGCGGCGACCCGTTTCGGGCGGGTCGGGCCATCGAACGGGCAGGCGATGACGGTGGAGAGGTAGCCGCGCACCTTGATGCCGAGGCGGCGCGCCTCCTGTACCAAGGGGGCGAAGCGCACCAGCGACTCCTCCACGCTGATGCCGATATTGGCGCGGGTAAAACCGTCGGAGCAGGCGGTGAAGAGACCAATCTCATCGGCTCGGGCGGCAATGGCTGCCTGCAAGCCTTGCAGATTGGGCACCAGGGCACCGTAACGGGTTGAGCCCTTGCGCGGCAGTGCCTCGAACAGCGCTGCGGAGTCCGCCATCTGCGGCACTTTTTTGGCAGAGACAAAGGCTCCCACCTCGATGCGTTGCAGGCCGCTGTCGGTAAGGCGCTGGATCAGCTCCAGCCGCTGTACCAGGGAGAGGGGCGCAGCTTCATTTTGCAGGCCATCTCGCGGCCCCATCTCCACCAGACTGACCCTGTCGTCACGGACGTCCTGTGATCGGTTCATGGGTGATCCTCCTGTATGGCTATCTCTTCGGCAAAGCGTACCAGTACGGCCCCCTGGTTTACCTGCTCGCCCTGTTTGCACTGCAGGGCTTCAATTACCCCGTCCCGCTCTGCACGCAACTGGTGTTCCACCTTCATCGCCTCCAGCACCAGCAGGGGTTGCCCCTTGCTGACCGTTTGGCCAGGTTCGATCATCACGGCTACCACTATGCCGTGCATGGGAGCGATGGCGCCCTGCGCCTTCTCATTTGTCTGATCATGATGGTGGCTGTGCTGCCGATCATCGGCTGCGAAACGGATGCGCTGGCCCCCCAGGGTCATGATGAAGGCTGCCTCCGAGCCTGCGACCGTCTGAATGGGGATCTGTTGCCAGCCGCCACCCTGTTGTAGTCGGATATGGTCGTCACCTCTTTGGTGGCAACGGGTCTCTCCTTGCCACTCAAACTGGCCGCCATGATCGTGAAGGGTCAATACCCGGTGCTCATCACCGATGCGCACCGCCGCTGTCCAGCAGCGAACCGGCCCTAGCCGAAATCCGCAGGCTTGCTGCCAGGGGGAGGTGCCCGCAGGGCGGCTCGCCAGCCAGAGGGTTGCCAGCGGCCAGGCGAGCTCAGGAATGGGCTGTGCTGTGGTGGGAATGGGCCACTGGGTATGGTGGCCCATGGCCAGGACGTCGGACTCTTCACACAGGCGCAGCAGCAACGGGCCGTTGTGCACCAGCGGCCCGAGATCCAGTGCCGCCAGCGCATCTGCCAGTTTGGCGAACGCTTCGGCGCGGTTCTGGCCGTGGGCGATCAGCTTGGCGATCATGGGATCGTAATAGGAGCTCACCTCATCGCCAGCGGTAACGCCGGTGTCGATGCGCACGCCAACGGGCCAGTGGAGCCAATGGATAGGCCCGCTGGCGGGCAGAAAACCGGCCGCCACATCCTCGGCGTAGAGGCGCGCCTCCACTGCATGGCCGCGCAGCACCACTTCCTCTTGGGTGAGTGGTAGCGGCTTGCCTTCTGCCACGGCCAGTTGCCAGGCCACCAGATCCTGCCCGGTCACCGCTTCGGTGACCGGATGCTCTACCTGCAGCCGGGTGTTCATCTCCATAAAGAAGAACTCATCCTTGCAGAGCAGAAATTCGATGGTGCCAGCCCCCTGATAGTGGATGGCTTTGGCTGCGGCCACGGCTGCCTCCCCCATGGCGCGGCGCAGATCCGGAGGTATGTCGGGGGCGGGCGCCTCTTCGATCACCTTCTGATGGCGTCGCTGCAAGGAGCAGTCCCTGTCCCCCAGATAGATGGCGTTGCCTAGGCTATCGGCAAAGACCTGCACCTCCACGTGGCGAGCCCGTGGCAGATAGCGCTCCAGCAGCACCAGATCGTCACCAAAGGCAGCCTTGGCTTCCCGTTTGACTGCCGCCAGCGACTCGTCAAAGTCGGCCAACTGATCGACCCGGCGCATCCCCTTGCCACCGCCGCCACTGGCGGCCTTAATAAGCAGCGGGAAGCCAATCTGGCTCGCCTGATCGCGCAAGAAGTCCGGCCGCTGATCTGTACCGTGATAGCCGGGCAGCACCGGCACACCGGCAGCCTGCATCAGCGCCTTGGCCCCCGATTTGTCGCCCATGGCGAGAATGGCGGCGCCGCTTGGGCCAATAAAGCGCAGGCCGCGCTGTTCGCAGGCGGTGGCAAAGTCGCTGTTTTCCGACAGAAAGCCGTAACCGGGATGGATTGCATCGGCGCGCGCCTCTTTGGCAATCTTAAGCACCTTGCCGGTGTCGAGATAACTCTCTCTGGCCGGTGCGGGCCCCAAATGCCAGGCCTCATCGGCCAGACGGGTGTGCATGGCGTGGGCGTCGGCATCGGAGTAGATCGCGATGGTGTGAATGCCGAGGCGTTTCGCCGTGTTGATGATGCGCACGGCAATCTCGCCGCGATTGGCAATCAGCAGGCGCTTAATTTGAGTGTGATGGGTCATGTCTCATCCTTGAAACGGGGACGCCAGGCGGGAGGACGTTTGTCGAAGAAGGCTTGCATCCCCTCCTGGGCTTCGAGCCCCACCCGAACCCGGGCGATGGTCTCGACGGTTTTCTCTTCGTGCAGGCGGGAAGGATGGGTCTCTATCGCCGCCAGCAGCCGTTTGGTCTCTTTCATCGCTTCCGGCCCGTTGCGGCACAGACGAAGGGCCTGCGCCCGTCCCTCCGCCAGTAGTTGATCCGGCTTGCAGAGTTGATGGGCCACATTGAGCCGACAGGCGGTGATGGCATCGAACGGCTCGGCACTGAGCATGTAGCGGCGCGCCTGACGCATCCCCATAGTGCGTACCACGTAGGGGCTGATCACCGCAGGCACCAGACCCAGGCTCACCTCTGAGAGGCAGAAGCGGGCATCATCGCTGGCCAGCACAATATCGCAGGCACAGATCAGCCCCAGCGCCCCGCCATAGGCAGCCCCTTGTACCAGTGCCACCGTAGGGAAGGGGAGCTCGTCGAGGGTCTGCATCAGCCGCGCCAATACCCGGGCGTCTTCGCGATTGTGCTCAAAATCGGCGTGAGCCAGATTGCGCATCCAGTTGAGATCGGCGCCCGCGCAAAAGTGTTTGCCTTCGGCACGTAGCAGCAGGGCGTGAGGGCGTTCGGCGAGATCATGACCATGGAGATGGGCCAGATCATCGAGGCAGTCGAGCAGCCCCAGCATCAGGTCGGCATCAAAGGCGTTGTGGCGGGCCGGGCGCGACAGCACCAGCTCGGCCAGCGGGCCGTGCCGCTCCAGCCGAAACGGGTTCTGTGTTGAAGAGCCAAGCGCTGAGGAAGTAAGTGGATCTGACATAGGTTTGCTCCTTACATCCGGAAGATGCCGTACTGCTCGGTTTCAATGCGGGCACCCTGACAGGCGGCGAGCGCCAGCGCCAGCACGGTGCGGCTCTGGGCCGGGTCAATGACGCCATCATCCCAGAGGCGGGCGCTGGCGTAGTAGGGGTGACCCTGGCGCTCATACTGCTCGATCACCGGGTCACGGATGGCTGCCGCCTCCTGCTCACTCAAATCTTTGCCCTCGGTAGCCAGCTTGTCCCGACGCACCTGCACCAGCACCCCGGCAGCTTGCTCGCCCCCCATGACAGAGATGCGGCTGTTGGGCCAGCTAAAGAGAAAATCGGGTTCATAGGCGCGGCCACACATGCCGTAGTTGCCAGCGCCAAAGCTGCCGCCGACGATCAGGGTGATCTTGGGCACCCGGCTGCAGGCCACCGCTGTGACCAGCTTGGCGCCGTGCTTGGCGATCCCCTCTTTTTCTGCGCTACTCCCCACCATAAAACCGGTGATGTTCTGCAAAAAGAGCAGCGGGATGGCACGCCGGTTACAGAGTTGGATAAAGTGGGCCCCCTTCTGGGCGCTGTCGCTGTGCAGCACGCCGTTGTTGGCTAGGATCCCCACTTCCATGCCGCAAATACGAGCAAAGCCGGTCACCAGAGTGGTGCCGAACAGCGCCTTGAATTCGTCAAAGTCAGAACCATCCACCAGTCGTGCAATCAGTTCGCGGGCATCGTAAGGGCGTTTGAGGCTGGTGCCCACCAGACCGTAGAGCTCCTCTATGGGGTAGCAGGGGGGCTCGTAGCCGGGGCTGCTCTCTATCGGCTCGTTACCCAGATGAGTAACCAGCGTGCGGGCGATGGCCAGCGCATGGGCATCGTCACGGGCCATATGATCAGCAACGCCGGAGTGGGCACAGTGCACTTCGGCGCCGCCCAGGGCCTCGGCGCTGATCTCCTCGCCGGTGGCGGCCTTTACCAGCGGCGGACCCGCCAGAAAGATGGTGGCTTGCTCCCTGACCATGATGGATTCATCAGCCATGGCGGGCACGTAGGCGCCGCCAGCGGTGCAGAGCCCCATCACCACCGCCAGCTGCGGGATATTCTGGGCCGACATGCGGGCCTGGTTGTAGAAGATGCGACCAAAGTGATCCCGGTCGGGGAACACCTCATCCTGCATCGGCAGAAAGGCGCCGCCGGAATCCACCAGATAGAGGCAGGGGAGGCGCAGCCGCTCGGCGATGGCCTGGGCGCGCAGGTGCTTTTTCACCGTGAGCGGGTAGTAGGTGCCGCCCTTCACAGTGGCGTCATTCACCACCAGCATGCAGAGCCGGCCTGAAACCCGGCCGATGCCGGTGATGATGCCGGCGGCGGGCACCGGCTCGTCATAGACCTGCCAGCCAGCCAGCGCCGACAGTTCGAGAAACGGGGAGCCCGGGTCCAGCAGCTGATTGATGCGCTCGCGGGGCAGCAGCTTGCCGCGGGCCTGATGGCGGGCGTTGTTGGCCGCGCCGCCTCCTTGGGCGATCTCGGCAATGTGGGCATTAAGATCACCGACCAGCCCCTGCATAGCGGCCCGATTGGCCGTATATTCCGGGCTCGCCGTGTCGAGACGGGAGTGGAGCCTGCTCATGCGTTATCCCCCATCAGCTCGCGGCCGATGAGCCAGCGGCGGATCTCAGAGGTGCCGGCGCCGATCTCGTAGAGTTTGGCGTCCCGCAGTAGGCGGCCAGTGGGGTATTCGTTGATGTAACCGTTGCCGCCGAGCAGCTGGATAGCGTCGAGGGCCATCTGGGTGGCGTTTTCGGCGGCAAACAGGATGGCTGCGGCGCAATCTTTACGGCTGGTGCGACCCTGATCGCAGGCGCTCGCCACCGAGTAGACCAGCGCCCGGCTGCTGGCGAGGCGGGTATACATGTCGGCCAGCTTGCCCTGCACCAGCTGGAACTCGCCGATGGCTTGACCGAACTGCTTGCGCTCACGCACATAGGGCAGCACCACGTCCATGCAGGCCTGCATGATGCCAAGGGGGCCCGCAGCCAGCACCACCCGCTCGTAATCGAGCCCGCTCATCAGCACCTTGACCCCGCCGTGCAGGGTGCCCAGCAGGTTTTCCTGCGGCACCCGGCAGTTGTCGAACACCAGCTCGCAGGTGCTGGAGCCGCGCATCCCCAGCTTGTCGAGCTTCTGGGCGGTAGAAAAACCGGGAGTGCCGGCTTCAACGATAAAGGCAGAAATTCCTTTGGGGCCCGCACTGGTATCTGTCTTGGCATAGATGACGAAGGTGTCGGCATCGGGACCGTTGGTGATCCACATCTTGTTGCCGTTCAGCACGAAGTGATCGCCCTCGCGCTCCGCGGTGAGGCGCATGCTAACCACATCGGACCCGGCGCCCGGCTCGCTCATGGCCAGTGCCCCCACATGCTCGCCACTCACCAGCGGTGGCAGGTAGCGCGCTTTTTGCTCCGCCGTGCCGTGGCGGTGGATCTGATTGATGCAGAGATTGGAGTGGGCGCCGTAGGAGAGGCCGACCGAGGCGCTGGCGCGGCTCACCTGCTCCATCACCAGCACGTGGGCCAGATAGCCGAGATTCACCCCGTCATACTCCTCCGCCACCGTGATGCCGTGCAGCCCCAGTTCACCCATCCGGGGCCAGAGATCACGGGGAAAGGCGTTGCTCTGATCGATCTCGCTGGCGCGCGGGGCGATCACTTTCTGGCAGAAGGCCGCAACCTGTTCGGTCAGGGCATTCAGGGTCTCATCCATCTGCATCCATGCTCTCCTTGCGGATATGACAATCGGGTAGGAAGGTTGGTTTGACCGGCTGACTCGGCGTTACGGCTGGCAGTGGTCGGTCCATTTTTGTACTTCACTTCTGCCACAAGTTTACGTTAGCGTAAACGTAAATCAATTGTTAATCTGTTGTGTGTCGATAAAGCGGTGGTAGTGAAAGAGTCATCAGCTACCACGACAACAGCGCCACAGTGGCAGATCCGACTGACGCAGCGTGTGGGCGCCGCGTCATAAACCACTAACTCAGGAAAATAAGCGCGGGGCAACAAGGGAGCGAACGACAAGATGGATTTTACCCTGACCGATGATCAACAGGCGTATGTGGAGGCGGCCGCCGCCTTTGCCGATGAGGCGCTCAAACCCCATGCCGCGCGCTGGGACAAGGAGCATGAGTTTCCGATCCCGACCATCAAGCAGGCGGCCGGGCTCGGGTTTTGCGGTCTCTATACGCCGGAGCAGTTTGGCGGATTGGGATTACCTCGTCTCGATGCGAGCCTCATCTTCGAGCGTCTCGCCATGGGTTGTACCTCGACCACGGCTTATCTGACCATTCACAACATGGTGAGCTGGATGCTGGGCAGCTGGCTGCCCACCGAGGTTGCCAAGGAGTGGGTGCCCAAACTGGCCAGTGGCGAGCTGCTGGGCTCCTATTGCCTCACCGAGCCGGGGGCGGGCTCCGATGCGGCGGCACTCAAGACCCGAGCCACTCGCGAGGGTGACAGCTACCTCATCGAGGGGACCAAGGTCTTTATCTCGGGAGCAGGCAGCAGCGATGTGCTGGTGGTGATGGCCCGTACCGGTGGTGAAGGTGCGAAGGGGATCTCTGCCTTTATGGTGCCGGCAGATAGCGCGGGTATCGTCTATGGCAAGCCGGAAGAGAAGATGGGCTGGAACAGCCAGCCGACCCGGGAGGTTGTTTTCAACGGGGTTCGCATTCCTGCCTGTTATCGGTTGGGCGAAGAGGGGGAAGGATTCAAGTTCGCCATGGAGGCCCTCGATGGGGGGCGCATCAATATTGCCACCTGTTCGGTGGGCACCGCCCAGCAGGCGCTGGACGATGCGCTGGCTTATGTGCAGCAGCGCCAACAATTTGGTCACCCGATCAGCGAATTCCAGAGCGTGCAGTTTCGCCTGGCCGATATGGCGACCGAGCTGGCTGCCGCCCGTTTGCTGGTACGTCAGGCCGCCGACAAGCTGGATCGCGGGGCACCGGACAAGAGTGCCTGGTGTGCCATGGCCAAACGGTTTGCCACCGATGTGGGTTATCGAATCTGTGATGAGGCTCTGCAACTCTTTGGCGGCTATGGTTATATCCGCGAGTATCCGCTCGAGCGCTATCTGCGCGATACACGGGTACACCGCATTCTGGAGGGCACCAACGAGGTGATGCGACTCATCATCGCGCGCCGCCTGCTGGCCGATCCCGGTTTGTCGCTGGGCTAACCGGGGGTCGCATCAAGGGTGTGTTGCCTGCCACCCGATTTGCACCGTGCCATGCCGGTTTCGGCTTTGTGAGCCAGCCACAGGTTGGTGTCATTCAAGCCTGTCATCATGGCGGTAGCTTCATCGACAAGGACAATGTTATGACAAGGATCAGACTCGAATATCATGGCCACGTGGCCTATATCACCCTCGACCATCCCCCTGCCAACACCTGGACCCTCGCCAGCCTGCAGGCCTTTTTGCAGATGATGGTGGAGCTCGACAGTCGTCCCGATGTGGTGGCGCTGGTGATCCGTGGTGCGGGCGACAAATTTTTCTGCGCCGGTGCCGACCTCAATATGTTTGTCGAGGGGAATGTCGAGCTGGCCCGCGAAGTAGCCGAGGCCTTTGGCAAGGCCTTCGAGGCGCTGGCCCGTTTTCACGGCGTCAGTATCGCCGCCATCAATGGTTATGCCATGGGCGGTGGCCTGGAAGTGGCGCTGGCCTGTGATATCCGTATCGCCGAGCAGCAGGCGTTGCTGGGACTTCCGGAAGCCTCGGTGGGCTTGCTTCCCTGTGCCGGTGGCACCCAACGTCTGACCGAGTTGGTGGGGCCGGGCTGGGCCAAGCGGATGATCCTCTGCGGTGAGAAGGTGAGTGCCTCGCTGGCCTACGAGATGGGTCTGGTGGAGGAGGTGGTGAAAACCGGTCAGGCGTGGGAGGCCGCGCACCAGATGGCCCATCTGGTGGAGCGCCAGAGCCCGAGCGCTCTGCGCGCCTGCAAAACCCTGATCAATCAGGGCCGCAGTGGCCCGCGGGATGCCGCCTTGCCCCTTGAGCGGTCGCTGTTTCTCGATCTCTTTAGCGATGCCAATCAGCGTGAAGGGGTGGCCGCCTTCCTGGAGAAACGCTTACCGCGCTGGCAATATGGCCCAACAGAATAAATCCATACGGAGCCGTTTATGAGTGAGTCGGTCAAGGTTAGCTGTTATCCCACCGAAGATGGCCATCAGATCGGGGTGTTGACCCTCGACAGCCCTGCGTCTCTCAACGCATTGAGCCTGCCGATGATCCAGATCCTGCAACAGACGCTGACCCGTTGGGAGCAGGACCCCGCCATCGTCTGTGTACTGCTGCAGGGGATGGGTGAGAAGGCATTTTGTGCCGGTGGCGATATCCGCTCCTTCTATTACCGCAAACAGGAGGCAAGCGGATCGGAACTGTTCGAATATGCCCGCGACTTTTTCGAGCAGGAGTACCGGCTCGACCACCACATCCACTCTTACCGCAAGCCCCTTATCTGCGTGGCGGACGGTATCTGCATGGGGGGCGGCATTGGCCTGTTTGCCGGAGCCGATTTTCGGGTTGTCACCGAAAGAAGCCTGTTTGCCATGCCGGAGGTGACCATTGGTCTCTACCCCGACGTGGGGGCAAGCTGGTTTTTAAGCCGGATGCCGGGGCGACTCGGGCTCTGGCTCGGTCTGACTGGCGCCCGCTTCAACGGGAGTGATGCCATCGGTCTTGGGCTGGCGGATCACGCCATCGCCAGTGGCGAGCACAGTGCGCTGTTGTCACGCCTCGCCGTACTCGACTGGGCTGCTAGTGGTGATCCCCGTGAGCAGATCGATCAGTTGTTCAGGGGGTTGCACCGTGAGGTGGTGGCCCGCTTGCCAGCGCCAGTGCTGCTACCCCATCAACAGAAAATCGATGCCTTGCTGGCGGGACGCACGTTGCAAGGGGTATTGGCGCGGCTGTTCAGCGCCCATTTCGATGAACAGGAGGCGGTACTCCAGCAGGCGCAGCAGATCTGCCGCACCGGCAGCCCCATCAGCCGCGCCATTTTGTGGCGCCAATATTGGCAGGCTCGCCGCTACTCCCTGGCCGAGGTATTTGCCGAGGAGCTGACCCTCTCGGTCAACTGCGTGCTGAAGGGGGATTTTGTGGAAGGGGTACGGGCACTGCTGATCGACAAGGATAAAGATCCCCGCTGGCAACAGTTGCCACCGGAGGGGGAATGGCTGGACGAGTTCTATCGCTGGCCGCAGGGGCGCAATCCGTTGGCCTGCCAGGAATAACATCTTGGCAACCGGCGGACGCCGCCATCAGCAACGCAAGGAGCAAGCGGGATGACAAGGATAGGGTTTATCGGGCTCGGCAACATGGGCGGGCCCATGGCGGCCAATCTGGCCAGGGCCGGGCACACGGTGCAGGTGTTTGATCTGGTTGATCAAAACATTGAGCGCGCCATCGCCGCTGGCTGTATCGCAGCGGGGGATGCCCGAGAGGCGGTGACCGGCTGCGAGGTGGTGATCAGCATGCTACCTGCGGGGGAGCATGTGCGCGACCTTTGGTTGTCTGAGGGGCAGGATCTGCTGGCAGCCCTGCCGGTTGGTGCACTGGTGATCGACTGCTCCACTATCGATGTCGACTCTGCCCGTCAGGTCGGGGAGGCAGCCCGCGCCCGTGGTTTGCGCTTTATCGATGCCCCTGTATCGGGCGGTGTCGTCGGTGCGGCCGCCGGGACGCTCACCTTTATCGTTGGCGGCGACGCGGCAGATTTCGAGGCGGCGAAACCTCTGCTCGCCTGCATGGGGCAGAACCTGTTTCACGCCGGGACGCTGGGTGCCGGGCAGATCGCCAAGATGTGCAACAACATGCTGCTTGCGATCCATATGGCGGGTACCGCCGAGGCGCTGGCCCTCGGGGTGAAGGAGGGACTGGATCCCGCCGTGCTCTCCACCATCATGGGCAAGAGCTCCGGCAACAACTGGAGTCTGGAGCGCTACAACCCCTGGCCCGGGGTGATGGAGAATGTCCCTGCCGCCCGCAACTATCAGGGGGGCTTTATGACCCGGCTGATGGTGAAAGATTTGGGGCTCGCCATGGCGCTGGCCGAGCATGGCCACAGCGCTGTGCCCATGGGGGCGCTGGCCCGCAACCTGTTCAACCTGCATGCCGCTCAGGGGCAGGGGAGTCGCGATTTCTCGAGCATCGTCGAACTCTATCTGGATAAACATGATCCCGCCTGACGGGCCACCTCTCTTCAAGGCATCTCTCTTCGACCAGCTACAAGGAGCATTGATGGATATCAAAGATAAGGTCATCGTTATTACCGGCGCCGGACGTGGCTTGGGACGGGCCATTGCGCTGGCTCTGGGCGCACAGGGGTCGACGCTGGCGCTGCTCGACATCAATCGCGCCGATCTGGAGGCGACCGCCGCCATGGTTCACTGCCAGAATGGTCAGTGCGATCAAGATAGCCAGTGCGAGCTGTTTGTCTGCAATGTGGCGAGCGAAGCCGAGGTTGAGTCGGTTTTTGCTGGCATCAAGGAGCGTTTTGGCGTGCTGCACGGTCTTATCAACTGCGCCGGCATTTTGCGCGATGGCATGCTGATCAAGGTGAAAGAGGGTGAGCTGGTGGAGAAGATGACGCTGGCCCAGTGGCAGAGCGTGATTGACGTCAACCTCACAGGTACCTTCCTCTGCGGTCGCGAGGGGGCGGCGCTGATGGCGCAAGGGGGGCAGGGGGGCATTATCATCAACATCTCTTCCATCGCCCGCGCTGGCAATATTGGCCAGAGCAACTATGCCGCCAGCAAGGCGGGGGTTGCCTCGCTGGTGGTGACCTGGGCGCGGGAGTTGGCGCGCCATGGCATTCGGGTGATGGGGATTGCCCCCGGGGTGTTTGCCACCGACATGACGGCGGCGATGAAGCCGGAGGCGATGGCGCGGATGCAGCAGGCCATTCCGGTCGGCACCCTTGGCGAGGCGCAACAGCTGGCCGAGACGGTGAGCTTTATTTTTGCCAACGACTATCTGTCGGGACGGATGATAGAACTGGATGGCGGTTTGCGTTTATAGGGATTTACATAATGGGCCCCGGTGTTTCCACCGGGGCTTTTTTATGCAGATTATTTATACAGAGAGTGCCTGAATGGCGATGCATAGGAACCATGCGAGTCAGGTTGTGTTGGCAGAAAAATGAGAAATATCAATGGGTCTTGGTTAATTTGAGCCAGCTCACAGGCCATATGGGTCAGTGCTGTAAAATTGCGCGCGGTCAAGGCGGTGCATGATTGACGGGACGAGGGATTGCGGTCGGAATAGTCATGCAATATAGTTGCCGCCTTTTTCACGGGGTCAGGATTCCCAGCCCCTCCCATATTGCGCGCAGTATGAATACGGACGCTCTGCCGCCGCCTAAATAAACAGGATTGAAATGGACAAGAAACTAGGGCTGGGCGCCCTCATTTCGCTGGTGATCGGCTCCATGGTCGGCGCCGGGGTCTTCAGTCTGCCACAAAACATTGCTGCGCATGCCAGTGCCGGGGCGGTCGCCCTGGGTTGGGCCATCACCGGTCTGGGCATGATCTGTCTCGCACTGGTCTATCAGAACCTCTCCATGCGCCGCCCCGATCTCGATGGCGGTATCTTCAGCTATGCCAAAGCCGGTTTCGGCGATTTCATCGGTTTCAACGCCGCTTGGGGTTACTGGCTCTGCCAACTGCTGGCCAACGTCTCTTACGCCATCGTGGTGTTCAGCGCCCTGAGCTACTTCTTCGATACGCCGGACAACGTCATCTTCGGTGACGGCAATACGCCGGTCGCCATCACGCTGGCCTCCATCCTGATCTGGTCGGTGCATGCGCTGGTGCTGCGCGGGGTGCAGGTTGCTGCGCTGGTGAATATCGTCACCACCATCGCCAAGATGGTGCCGCTCATCGTCTTCTGTGTTGCGATCCTGCTGGCCTTCAACATGGATACCTTCACTCTGGATATCTGGGGCCAGAACAACATGGAGCTGGGCTCCGTGATGGATCAGGTCAAGTCCACCATGAAGGTGACCCTCTGGGTCTTTATCGGGATTGAAGGGGCCGTGGTGGTCTCTGCCCGTGCCCGTCATCGCAAGGATGTGGGTCGTGCTACCGTGTTGGCGCTGCTCGGCGCCCTGACGCTTTACGTGATGGTGACCCTGTTCTCGCTGGGTGTCATGAGCCAGCCGCAACTGGCGGCGCTCAAGAACCCTTCGACCGCCATGATCCTTGAAGCCGTGGTCGGCCCCTGGGGCGCCTGGCTTATCAACATTGGTCTGGTGGTGTCTGTGATGGGTGCTCTGCTCAGCTGGACCGTGCTGGCCGCTGAAGTGCCCTACATCGCGGGCAAGACCGGTGTGTTCCCGGGCTGGTTTGCCAAGGAGAACAAGAACGGCTCGCCGCAGGTGTCCCTCTGGTGCTCTACCTGTCTGGTGCAGATCTTCCTGATCATCATCTACTTCCAGAGCAGCACCTATCTGGCGCTGGTCAACATCGCTACCTCGGCGGCGCTGGTGCCTTACGTCTTTTCGGGCGCTTATGGCCTGAAGCTGGCATTGAAAGGGGAGACCTATCAGGGTCAACCTCATCAGCGCAAGCGTGATCTGCTGCTGGCCCTGGTGGCGACCGTTTACGGCTGCTGGCTGGTCTACGCTGCCGGTGTGGAGTACCTGTTGCTGGTGGCGCTGCTCTACAGCCCGGGCATCTTCATCTACTGGAAGGCGCGTCAGCATCACGGTCTGCGCGGCCTTAACCGATTGGAGCAGGGGATGACGGCGGCCCTGCTCGGCTGTGCCGTACTGGCCTTCTACAAGGTGATGGACGGTACCATTCCACTGCACTAACCGGCACAATGAAGAGATGGCCCTCCCGCCATCTCTTTTTTTTCATGCAGATATCCACTGTTGCCCGGCCGTGTCGGCCAGTTTTGTTTAACACAGGAATTTTTATGCTGTTTATGGGTTACCTCCTGCTGGGCGCCTTTGCCGGTATGCTGGCGGGACTGTTCGGGATCGGCGGCGGTCTTATCATTGTCCCCGTGCTGGTTATGACCTTTCGCGCCCAGGGCATCGACCCTGAAATCATTACCCATCTGGCCCTCGGCACCTCGTTGCCCACCATGATCTTTACCGGATTCAGCTCGCTGCGGGCCCACCGGGAGGCGGGCGCCGTCGATTGGGTGATGATCCGCCGACTCGGCGCCGGCATGCTGATCGGGGGCTGGCTTGGCGGCATGACCGCCAATCTGCTCAGCACCAGCACCCTCAATATCATTATCGGCTGCTTCGCCTGGAGCATGGCGCTACAGATGGGGCTCAACCTTAAACCCAAAGCGGAGCGCCATATGCCGGGGCCGCTCGGCACAGGCATTGCCGGTACCATCATTGGCTGGATGTCAGCCCTGTTTGGTATTGGCGGTGGCTCGCTCACTGTCCCTTATCTGAGCTGGAACTCGGTGCCAATGCGCAATGCGGTAGCGGCCTCTGCAGCCTGCAGCATACCCATCGCGCTGGCGGGGAGCCTCAGCTACCTCTATGCGGGTTGGGATCATGCCGATCTGCCCGAGTGGAGTGTGGGCTACATCTATCTGCCCGCCCTGCTGGGCATTGTGCTGACCAGTACCCAGTTCGCACGCATTGGCGCCAAGCTGGCACACCGCTTGTCACCCACACGCCTCAAGCAGGCCTTTGCCCTGCTGATGCTGCTGGTGGGGGCGAAATTTATGCTGTTTAGCTGATTCATTCAGCAGATTGTTGAAAAATAAGGCAAACGATCTGTTGGAGGGTAGAAAGCCGTTGCATTGAACGCCCAGTTTGCCTATTCTCCTCGCCGGTGGTCCTATTGGTCCTCTCGCATTGATAACTCGTCGACCTGGTCAGGACCGGAAGGTAGCAGCCAAGGCGGGGGACTCGAGTGCCGGGATGTGGCTGGTAGGGCCACCACTTGTTTATGCCATTCAATAAGTTACAGCTAATTTCCCCCTTCAGACCTCTTGGTAATCCACTTTGTGTGGATGAATCAGGAGTCTTCTCTGTGAATCTCTGGCTCTCTCCGCAAGGTATCTGGTACTACCGCAAGGTGACAGTGCTCCCCTGTGGTCGCCGCAAAGAGATCAATAAATTCCTGCATACCCGAGAGAAGCTGACGGCCCGTGCAGCTGTTGCGAAGCTGCTTGCCTGTGTGCATTCCAGACCCAAGCCAGTTGTGCAACCCACAAGCGAGCCAGAGAACCCTCAACCTCAGCCGAATATCAAGCCTGCTGTTCCGGCGGCCAAACCGCTTGCTCCGCTGTTGTCGGTCTTGAGTGACCGCTATCTGAAAGAGAAGGCCCTCTCCTGGGCACCGAAAGAACTCAGCAACCAGAAGAACTACATCGGCTGCTTCATCAAGGCGCTGGGTGAAATTGCACTGTGCGATGGCGAATGGATTTGCTAACGGATGGGTCAACTTACTGGTCAAGCGTGATGGGCCTTAGTCGGCTGCCATTGCCGACCACCATGGAGGCGGCGGTGAGTAACAGGGCACTGCCCATAAAGGTGGCACTGATAGAGAGGGAATCCAGTAACCACCCCCCCACGGCAGCCCCCAACGTGATTGCCAGCTGAATAGCTGCCACCATCAGGCCTCCACCGCTCTCGGGTGAATCTGAGATGCCCTGGGTGATCCAGGCTGACCAGGCGACCGGAATGGCGGAGTTAAGGGCGCCCCAGAGGATCAGCATCAGGGCCACACTCCAGAAGTGATGCTCCACCGCCAGCAGCGCCAGGGTGATAACACCTAGCACCAGTGGCAACCAGCGCAGCATCCGGTAAAGATGACGGCGCAGCAGCATGCTTACCGCTGTGGTGCCGACAAAACCGGCCAGCCCCAAAGCCAGCAGCAGCGCCGAGAGTTGTGGCAGGTCGACCTGGGTGCGTGTCTCCAGGAAGGGGCGAAAATAGGTAAAGGCACTGAAGGCGCCGGCAAAGGTCAGCGTCACGCCCATGATGGCAATGGCGACGTTGGGTCTGCGCATAAGGCGAAATGCGCTGTGCGGGCGTGCTTGGGAGTGCATGGAAGGCAGGCAAAGTACCATCCACAGCAGGTTGATCACTACCAACGGTACTAGCAGCCAGAACACGCCTCGCCAGCCGATCAGTCCACCCAAGTAACTGCCAATGGGGGCCGCAAAGGCGGTCGCGACCGCATTGCCGGTATACAGGATGCCCAACGCTTTGGGGACGGATTGGCTGGAGACCAACCGCATGATGGTGGCGGTTGCCAGCGCCCAAAAACCGCCGATAACGATCCCGAGCAGAGCGCGTGCCACCATCAGCACGGTAAAGTTGGGGCTTAGGGCGATCACGATTAAAGAGGTCAGCATCGCGACGACTAGCCCCATGAGCACATGACGTCGGTCCAGCCTGTGAGATAGAGGTGCGATCAGCAAACTGGTCGGGACGGCAAACAGGCCGGAGATGGCAATAACAAGACCGGCCATGCCATTGCTGGCACCTAGATCGGTGGCGATCGGCGTCAGCAGGCTGACCGGCATAAACTCGGCGGCAATGAGCAGTGCCACACACAGGGACATGGCGGCAACCGCAGACCAGTGTTCGTTGACGACAGCGGGTGTATGTGATGATAACGATGTTACGTTCATGGCATGACCTGAAAGTGAAATATGGGCTTATTCGATTGCTTCGATCGTGATGCTGGCGGCCGAGGTTATGGTCAGGTGGGAGAGACCCGATTCAATGCGCCCTAACTTAATCAATCCGGTCGAATAGCCAAAGTCCCGATAGAAGATCGCCAGATTGCCCCACGGGGCGTAATAGGTGAGATCCCCCACGTTCGGGTCAATGCCTTTTGGGGCGCCCTGTGTGGTCAATTTGCGGGGCAGATAAGCAATCTTCTCGGTGTCGGCGTAATCCTCGAGGGGCAGTGTCAGGGGGAGCATGGCAAAAAAGTCCCGGGCGCTGTGACTATCTTCCAGGGTGGCCGTGATGATCTGGCTGGCTATCGTCATCTTGATGTTCATACTCTCTGCCTTGTTCTGAGCCTTAGCACTTGTAGCGGTTGCTGTGCTGGTCACCCCCAGCAACAGAGCCATCGCGCCAACAAACACTCCTCTGATCATTGAGCTTCTCCCTATGTGACGTGAATGGTGGCGTCGAAACCAGTGAGAAAACGCGGCGAAGAGGCCGCCGCGCTTTCGACGCTTACTTCATGTTGGTCTTGAAGAACTGCTCGAACTTGGCGAACGGGATCTTGCCAGCCTGGTTGTCATACAGGTCGACATGATTGGCGCCAGGCACAACGACCAGCTCTTTTTGCTTGCTGCCAACGGCCTTGAAGGCATCTTCGGCAAAGTAACGGGAGTGAGCCTGCTCACCGGTCACGATCAGGGTGGGAATGGATATTTCGCTTGCATAGCTCAGCAGCGGCATATTCATGAATGACAGCGGCATGGTAGTGGTCCAGGCCCCGTTGGAGTTCACCGAACGGGCATGGAAACCACGCGGTACACGGTAGTAATCGAAGAACTCCTTGAGTACCGGGTGCGGGTTTTCCGGCAGAACCTCTGGCAGGGTGCGGGCGGCAGCGGTGACATTTCCCTTGTCATCGACATAGAGGTCGTGATTGCTATGGGCATAGGTGCCACTTTCCGCGTCTTTCCAGCGTTGTTCATTCAGGTATGCCAGCACGGCGCGGCGATCGGCGGTGGAATATCGATCCTTGCCATCGCCCACCCCATGCCCCATGGCCCGGCTCATGTCATACATCACGCTGGTTGCCACCGCCTTGATGCGGGTGTCGCCAGCGGCGGCATTGAGGGCCATGCCACCCCAGCCGCAAATCCCCAGTAGACCGATACGGTTGCGGTCGACCTCTTTTTGCAGGCCGAGAAAATCGACGGCGGCGCTGAAATCTTCGGTGTTGATGTCTGGCGAGGCCACATCACGCGGCTGGCCGCCACTCTCACCGGTGTAAGAGGGGTCAAACGCCAGCGTGACAAAACCACGCTCAGCCAGGGTCTGGGCATAGAGGCCGCTCGACTGCTCTTTTACGGCACCAAATGGGCCGCTCAGAGCAATGGCCGCCAGCTTGGCGTCTCCCCGGTTTTTCGGCAGATAGAGGTCAGCCACGAGAGTGATGCCGTAACGGTTCTTGAAGGTGACCTTGCGATGATCGACCTTGTCGCTTTGGGTGAAGGTCTTGTCCCATTGGGTGACCATGGAGACAGGTTCAGTGGGGTTGGTTGTTTGGGCATGACTCAATGTAGAGACTCCGGTTAATGCGGCGCCCAGCAGCAGGGTAGACGCGATAGCTGTCAGTTTCTTGGGGAGAACATTCATGGCAAAGTTCCTCGAAATCGGATTTCTGATGCGTGGTCCTGGTGGTGGAGGGCTGGTTCTGTGAACCACGACACACAGTCTAGTTAGAACTAATAGTGATGATTAGAGGCGGTTTTTTGATAACATTAATGCTTAACTGTTCTAAATCAAGACGTCTGACGTGCACCTGACTCAGGTCGTGGCGGACAGGAATATAGGGGGTGAACAAAATGACAGGCCGCGAGAATTACAACGATCTCCACGTCTTTATGCTGGTCGCTCGGGAAGGGAGTTTTACCAAGGCCGCAGCTAGGTTGGGGCTTGCCCAGTCCGGGGTCAGCCGAACGATTCGGGATCTCGAGGCCCGGCTCGGGGTGCAGCTTCTGATGCGCACCACCCGCAGCCTCTCCTTAACCCAAGCGGGTGAGCAGTTGTACCGCACGGCGCAGGGCTGTTTTCAGTCCCTTGATGCGGGTCTGGCCACGCTCGCCCACTATCGTGATAACCCTTCAGGCACGGTACGGATCAACGCCAGCCAACATGCCATTGACAAGGTGCTGCTTCCCAAGCTGACCATCTTCAGGCAGCGTTATCCCGATATTCGGCTGGAACTCATCAGTGAAAGCCGCTTCGTCAACATCATCGATGAGCGCTTTGATGCTGGCGTGCGGCTGGGTGACGAGGTGGATGAGGGGATGGTGGCCGTGCGCATTACGCCCAATCTGGAGATGGTGATGGTAGCCACACCGGATCATTTTCTTCAATACGGATTTCCCCAGGCGCCTGCCGATCTGGCGGGACATCCCTGTATCGCTTACCAATTTGCCGATGGCAGCCTCTATCAATGGGAACTGTGGCAAGAGGGGAAGGCGATTAAGCATCGACCACAGGGGCAGTGGGTCTTCTCTGACAGTTATATGGAGGCGGCTGCTGCCAAAATGGGGCTGGGACTGGCCTATGTGCCAGAGGAATTGGTGAGCGATGAACTTGAGCGCGGCATCTTAATCCAGGTATTGAAACCCTATAGTCACCGTTTGGCTGGTCTGTACCTCTATTATCCCCACCGGAATGTTTCACCCGCATTAAGAGTGGTTATTGATGCATTAAAAACATAAATATAGTCATTCACTCTGGTCTGGACGTTGTAGGGAGGGGATTACTAGATCTGTACAGATCAACAAATCCCTGCATACCCGAGACAAGCCGACGGCCCGTGCAGCTGTTGCGAAGCGGCTTTCCTGTGTGCATTCCAGACCCAAGCCCATTCAGTTGCCTGCAGAGGTCAATGTTGCCCTACATGAGCAATCAGTAGCCCGGAATCCGCGGTTTTATTGCTTGGTGACACGCATGGCTGCGTTGTATTTGAGCCGCCCATGGGAAATATGTCTGTTTATCTCGCTCAGTAGCGTCTCTTTATTGATGGGCTTGGTGATATACCCGTTCATGCCATGGGAAAGATAGTATTGCTTGGATTCCGGCATCGCATCAGCCGTCAGGGCGATGATGGGGATATCTGCCCAAGGCATCTGGGAGGTGCGGATCCGGGTGGTGGCCACCAGGCCATCCATCACTGGCATCTGGACATCCATCAACACCAGATCAAATTCGGTGTGACCCAGTTTCTCCAGCGCTTCTTCTCCCTGAACGGCCAATGTGACCTGATGGCCCACGGAGTCGAGCATGGCGCCGATCACCTTGCGGTTGGTGGCATTGTCATCAACCAGCAAGATGCGATAGCTCTCCTGATCCAGCGGCTTGGACGGCAGGCAAACAATCGATGGGGTCGTGGCTCTGGCGGGCCAGATGTAGGTAAAAGTACTGCCATGTCCCTCGCTGCTCTCTACCGAGATATCGCCGCCCATCAGGCGTGCGAGGTTACGGGATATCTCAAGTCCCAGGCCCGATCCACCATATTGGCGGGTGATCGAGACATCCGCCTGGGCGAAACGTTGAAACAGGTTCTTTAGCTGACTTTTGCTCATGCCGATCCCGGTGTCCTGGATCGAGATGCGTATCGAGTGGCGATCCTGCTCCAACAGGGTGCTATCAACATGGATCTTTACTTCCCCCTGATGGGTGAACTTGATGGCATTGCTCACCAGGTTGAAGAGGATCTGGCGCACCCTCAGCGGGTCGATCATCAACCACTCCGGC
Organism: Aeromonas sp. R5-4; assembly: GCF_040908215.1. Lineage (NCBI taxonomy): Bacteria > Pseudomonadati > Pseudomonadota > Gammaproteobacteria > Aeromonadales > Aeromonadaceae > Aeromonas > Aeromonas sp. R5-4. The sequence goes on from NZ_JBFODG010000032.1 coordinate 28,783, forward strand.
GTATCGGGGGCAACAGCCAGGGTCAGCTTGATCCCTTTCGCATCGCAGTTGCTCTGCATCAGGGCCCGGATATCCTCCAGCAGCTGGGGCAAGTGATGGGGGGCCAGTTGCAGCTCGATCTTGCCCTCTTCCAGCTTGGATACATCCAGAATGTCGTTAAGCAGACCGAGCAGATGGTTTGCCGATTCGCGCGCCGTCTCCAGATAGTCTCGCTCCCTCGGATCCATATCCCGGTCGGCCAGCAGTGAGAGCATGCCGAGAATGCCATTCATGGGGGTGCGAATTTCATGGCTCATGTTGGCCAAAAAGCTGCTTTTGGCTCTTGTGCCTGCCTCTGCCGCCTGATTTGCCCGCAGCAGTTTGTCATTGAGCTGCTGCATCAGTTTGTGTTGCAGAAACGAGATATTCATTTGCCGCCAGATCAGCAGGGCGAGCACAAAGAGCAGCGCAAATTGCAGGGTCGCGATGAGTGTCGTCGTGATGATCTGCTCCCTCACGCTGTCGCGACGCGCCACATCAAACAGGGTCGCCTGCTGGTTAACCTCCAGGGTCAGCTGATGGAGCAGGGGGAGCAGGGAGGCGAGCTGTTGGCGCAGCTCCTGATGGGCAAGATTGTCGAGCGGCTTGGTGGCTTCCGGGCCGAGCCAGATATCCGCCAGAGAGATGTAGGATCGAATGGCTTTGCTTGCCTGCTGGTAGATCTCTGTTTGCTGAAGCAGGCTGCGATCCTTGCTCTCCAACACCAGATCCATGCGGCTGACCAGAATATCGTATCTGAGCTGGAAGGTCGGTTGCGACTCATGGAGCAGCGAGCTTTGAAAACGCAGCGCTTCGTTATAGAGCTGGAAATAGTTCCACATCACGTTGTCTTCGCCCTGGCTGGTACTGCGCTGCAGATCCTGAAATTGCCGGTACTGGATGGTACCAATACCGGCAAAGGCAAGGAGCAGCACACAAAGCACCACAAACAAGAAACGTTGACTGGCTGCCATGGAACGCATGATGGGATCTACTCCACTTTTATCGCGCTGATCTGCCAGATAGCCCGACCGTAATAGAGCTTGTTTTGCAGTTCGGGATATTGATCGAACGGATAGACAAGGAACAGCGGCCCTTTGTCACGCACCGACAGTGGCTTGCCATTGATCGTGCGGGCGAGGATGACCCGATACTGCTCGGCATCGCTTGTCGGCACCTGTACCGAGTAGTCATTGAGCGCGGTAATGGTGAGCTGTTTGCCGGTTGCCCCGACCTTGGCCAATACATCTTGCAGCAGCGGGCCGCGAAAGGTCTTGGCTTCGTCATACCAGGGGGTATGGGTTTTGATTTCGTGTACCGGTAGTTGATCCAGCATGGCGCTGTCCCACAGGGCCAGAGACTGATGAGTGGGGCTGCTGATGGCGCCTTCAACCTTCAACACGGCGCTGTCAGGGGAGGGGGCTGCGTATGCGGTGCCGCAAAGGGCTGCCAACAGTGGTGCGATGTAAAGGCCTGCTTTCATGATCTCTCCTTCCTGGAATATGGCGGCATGGGGGCCGAGCCAACGGTGGCTTGTGAAGTGTGTCCAAAGGCAAGCAATAATCGGGCCCAGTCTAATGGGCTTGAATTATCAGCCATTTAGCCTGTTATAGGGCGATCTCGGCCCAGGTGAATTGCAGTTTGCAACGTGCGGGGGAGGTCAATTGCAATTTGGCAATCAAAACGAGGAGTGGGTGTCGGCGAATAAGGCGCAAAGAGTATCATTTGGATAACAAGAGCCGTGGCACTGCCCGGCATAACATTTGCAACGTGCTGAATGCCGTGACAGCAAATAGTCTGAGAATCGACAAGGAGCTAGCGATGGAAAGCATGACTTACACCCTTAATGATATCCAGGTAGTGGTACTGGAAAACGAGTTTGACGCGATGGCCGTCAGTGAGCTCCGCCCGTTGTTTGAAACCCTCTCGACCCACCCGGGAGATATCCTGGCCGATATCAGCGATGTTCATTTTATCGACTCGTCAGGGATCGGAGCCTTGGTATTTCTCTATAAAAGATTGATTATGAACGGGCATCAGATGGCCCTTGTCTGCGGACCCGGTCAACCCCATGACCTGCTGGAGATGCTGCATATCGACCGGGTGATCCCCTGCCATGAGAGCATCAAGGCCTACATGCGTTCCCGTGGCATGATGGCCGCTGCATCATGAAACGGGTTGGTATCCTGCTATCGTCCATTCTGCTGTCGGGTTGCGCGCAGTGGCCGCCGGAGGGATATGGCGGCATGGCCGAGGCAAGACCCACCCGTATTCCGGTCAATGAGGATGAACGGCGGGTCTGGTCTCGTTATGATGAGCGTCAGAAGGAACTCGACTTGCAGCTGACGGAATTAAAGCAAGCGAGTCTGCAGGGGTGTATGCCTGCCGAGTTGAAACGACTACAATCTCAACGTATTGATATCGAACGGGATATGCACGGACGGCTCTGGTCGGATGTAGCCTGGCGTCAGACCGTGCTGGCACAATCACTACAACAAGTACGTTTGCGGCTGCAACAGACAACAGCGGATGGCTGTCGTGCTGATTGGTCAGGGCTCCCCTTACGCCAATGGGGGCAGACGTAACAGACTAAAAGGATGTCTATGAAACGGGGCGCTCTCGAAGGATTGATCTGTGTTCTCTTGCTGTTGTTCACCTGCCCGTTACTGGCCTCCACCTTGTTGGCTCCCGGTGATCGGTTGGCCATAGTGCAACCCGGTGAGCCTGCTTTTGATCAGCCTTTCCAGATCAACAAGCAGGGGGAGATTGCACTGCCTGAGGTCGGCAACGTCGTGGTGGGGGGAAAGACCCTGCAACAGGCGGATGAACTGATCCGCACCGCCCTCAAACCTGTTTACAACAACCTCTCTCAATTGACCGTCACCTTGCTGGAGAAGCGGCTGCTGATCAGCGTGATGGGCTATGTCAAAAAACCCGGCAGTTATGATCTGGCGCCCGATGGCAACGTGCAGATGGCCCTCGATGCCGCTGGCGGTCTGGTGCCCGGTGCCCAGCTCAACAATATGCAGGTGCGGCGTGGCAGCACGGTCTCTAGCTTCGACTACAAACGTTATCTCGATACCGGCGATGCCAGCGTGTTGCCGCCATTGCAATCCCTTGATGTGGTGTTCGTACCCGCCTCTCCGCTGATCGGCAACGTGCAAATAGATTTTGATGCGGCAACCCTGGCGGCAGGCGGGGATGGCGATACCGGCAAGGCGATCAAGGTATTTGGCGAGGTTAACAGCCCCGGCGCCTTCAGTTTCAAGAGCGGCAACTCCATCGTGGATCTGCTGATGCGGGCAGGTGGGGTGACTCGCTTTGCCGGGGTGGAGCGGATCCGGGTGATCAATGGTGATGCCCCCGAGCTGTTCGATCTCAAAGCCTATCTCGACTCCGGCAACAACAAGCTGCTGCCCAATCTGGCGCCGGGCGCCACCATCTTCGTGCCAAAGGATGAAGAGCAGATAAAACGGGGAGCGCGCACCATCTACATCATGGGCGAGGTGTTCAAACCCGGCGCCTATGAGGGGCGGGAAGGGGACTCCTTCCTCGATATTCTGGCCAATGCCGGTGGCCCGACCCGCTATGCCGAGAGTCGCCAGATCCGTTTGCTGCGCACCGATGGCACGATCGAACCCATCGACTTGCAGGCCTATACCGAAGGGATGCAAAAGGCGCTGCCCCAAGTCAAACCCGGTGATGCCATCTTTGTGCCGGAAAAAACTGATATCAACGAGAAGTCCTGGTTGAAAGTGGCACCCGGGCGGGCGGTGATGGTGATGGGGGCGGTGCGGATCCCGGGCCGTTATGAATGGTCTGACGAGATGTCGTTGCTGGATCTGATCGCCCACGCCGGTGGCCCCAACGAGCGGGCCGATATCGCCAAGGTGCAGATCCTGACCGCCGAAGGGGGGCAGGCCACGCCAACCCTGTTTGATCTCGACAAGTTCCTTCATCAGGGCGGGGCGCTGGCCAGCCTGCCGAAGATCCGGGCCGGATTCACCATCATGATCCCCGAGCTGCCCACCGATCCCAGTGACAACAAGTCCCAGTGGGTGCGCCAGTCACCGGACAGTTCCATCTATATCTTCGGTCAGGTCGGGGCCCCCGGTCGCTATGCCTTCAATGAGCAGATGGGCTTTATCGACATCCTGTCGGCCGCCGATGGTCCGACTGCGGCGGCGGATCTGCGCAATGTGCGCATCGCCCATCGCAGTGGCAGCACGGCGCGGGTCAGCAAGCTCGATCTTGCCCTCTACTTTGAAACCGGCGATGAAACCTTGCTGCCCAAGGTGCTGCCCGGCGACTCCATCTACCTGCCGGAGAAGAATCGCCCCTGGCTCGATGAGCCCAAGGAGAACACTATTCGGGTGTTGGGGGCGATTGCCCGTCCCGGTCGCTACCGCTTTGACTCCTCCATGACCCTGCTGGATCTGCTGGCAGAGGCAGGGGGCCCGACCAGCAGCGCCTATATCAAGAAGATTGTGGTGATCAACATGGCTACCAGTGGTCAGGGGGATCAGGCCCGCAGCTTCGATCTCGACGGCTTTGCCAAAGAGCCCGACTTTAGCCAGTTGCCGGTGCTGCGTGCAGGGGACACCGTCTTTATCCCTGATAGCAAAAGCAGCAACTGGGCCATCTTCATGGATGGCATGCGCGACATCCTGACCACGATCTCGGTGGTGGCCCTGGTCGGGACGCTTTGATATGAGCATCCCCATTCAATATCTGGAGCTCGAATCCCTCTACGCGGCGACGGTCGCTCGGGGGATCCGCTCGCTGGCGGTCACCTCGTCGGAAGGGGGAGAGGGGGTGAGCTCCATCTGCGATGCGCTGGCAAGGCGCTCGGAGGCGGATGGGCTGCGCACCCTGCTGGTGGACCTCAATCTCTATCACCCCGGCCGCGCCACGGCGGTTGCCTGGGGGCCTAATGATGTGCCCGAGCCGGTGGCCACTGGCCGGTCGTTGTCCCTGCTCCCGGCGCCGGGTAAGGATCTGATGGCTTTTCGCAACAAGGATACCTTGCGCCAATTGCTGGTTCGCTGGCTCGAGCACTACGATGTGGTGATCTTCGATACCTCGCCGCTCACCGCCCTCAATCGGGGCAATATTCCGGCCGATCAGGTGTGTGGGGCCTGTGAAGGGGCGCTGCTGGTGGTGCTGGCGGGGGTGACCCCGACGACCGTGGTACAAAGTGCGGTGGATAAACTGACTCGTGCCGAGGCCAATCTGATTGGCGCAGTCTATAACGACAAGCTCAACCCGGGGCTGGCCAGCGAGATCTTGCGCGAGCTCAACCGGCTGCCCAGTAACCGGGTGACCGAATGGCTCAAGCGCTGGTGCCGGCGCAGCGCCTTGCTCAATTTCCGGATCTGATCGCCCGCTAATGGAGGCCCGATATGGATGACTGGTTGCGATCTGCTCCGGCAACCCTGCAGTCGGTGCGCGAACTGCGCAACCGGCTGGCACAGGGGCTCTCCCTGTTTCAGGTCTCCCCAAAGGATCAAGCCAACTGGCTGCTCTGTTTCAGTGAGTTGGCCACCAATAGCGTCAAGCACACCGTTCCTCCCGCGACCCAGCTCTGGCTCACCCTGACAGCAGATGAAACGGGCTTGAGTCTGATACTGGAGGATGATGGCGGCCCGCAACCCGGTCTTGCCAGTGCGCCGTTACCCGATGAGCTGCAGGAGGGGGGATACGGGCTGGCGCTGGTGCACCAGCTGTTTGCCGAGGTGCACTTCTCTCGCGACGGTGAGCGCAATCGCGTGACCCTTCGCCAGCAGGGCCCGGTCAACCAACTGCCGGTGCTCGCGGTGATCGACGATGACAAGGTGATGCGTGCCCTGCTCACCGCCTATCTCCATGAGCACTACCGGGTTGAAAGTTATGCCGACTCCCATGCCGCCCTGCTGGCGCTCGGAAAGCAGCCCCCCGCGCTGGTGCTCTCCGATATCGAGATGGAGGGGATCGATGGCTTTGGGCTGCGCCAGCAGTTGATGAAGGATCCCAAGATGAAGGGGGTGCCCTTTATCTTCCTGACCGGTCATCAGGATCAGTGGACCCAGAGTCGGGCGGGGGCGCTGGGGATCGATGACTTTCTGGTCAAACCCATCACCAAGCAGGACCTGTTGCTGGCGGTTTCGCGGGTGCTGCAACGCTCGCAGCAGCTCAAGTCGCAATGGGGCGAGCAGCTGGATCAGCGCATGACCTCGGCGCTGCGCCCGTTATTGCCCGCCACCTCGATAGGGGGATACCAGCTTGCGTTGCAAACCCGCGCGGCCACCGTGGGGGGCGGGGACTTTCTGCTGGTCAAGGATCGGGTGCTGTGGCTCGGAGATGTGATGGGCCACGATGCGGAAGCCAAGTTCTTCGCCCATGCCTATGCCGGTTATCTGCGCGGTTTGCTGACGGCGCACGATCTGGAGCGCGCCCCCGCCCGCTTGCTGACCATCTTGTCCAATGCTGTTCACAGTGATCCGCTCCTCGGGGCTACCCTGCTCACCACCCTCTGCATTGAACTCGGCAACGAGGGGCGGGTGCAGTGGGCCAGCGCGGGTCACCCTGCGCCCTGGCTGGTTGGGCCCGGCACCATCCGTCAGGTCGGCGTGACCGGCCCCTTGCCCGGTTTGCGCCCGGATCCCCACTTCGTGACCAATGAGCGTCAGCTCAAGCCCGGCGAGATCCTGCTGTTCTGGACCGACGGCCTGCTCGATAGCCGTGATGCCGCAGAGCGCCAGCGCTGGGAGTCGCAGCTAAAAGAGATCTGCCTGACTTCGGTGCCCGGTCTTGAGCAACTGGCTCATCGCATCGCCCGCTGGTTTGATGAACGCATCAATGATGCCGCCCTCGATGACATGACCCTCTTGCTGGTCGCCTGTCCCGGCGCCTGATCCTGCCCCTCTTTGCCTGACTGGCCCGCTCTATGCAGCGCCTCATTTCAGGTGGCATGGAGCCACGGGAGGAGGGCCTTATGTTACCCATGCAGCAGATCTGGCTGGCCATCGATGCACGTCAGGTCGGTGGAATAGAAGTTCACATTATCCACTTGGCCAACGATCTGCTGGCCAGGGGATTTCGCCCCACCATAGTGCTGGTGAGCAACCATGGCATGAGCCCCTTTACGACCCTGCTCAAACAACAGGGCTTGCCCTATGAGGTGTGCCAAAACAGCCGCGATTTTATGCGCCGTCTGGCCCGCCAGCCTGCTTCGGTGCTGATCCATACCCACGGCTACAAGGCCGGGGTGCTGGGGCGGCTGACAGCCTGGTTCACCGGTAAATCGGTGGTCTCGACCTTTCACAGTGGGGATGACGGGGAAGGGTTGCTGAAGTTTTACAGCTGGCTGGATCGCACTACAGCGCGTTTTGCGAAGTGTATTGCAGTAAGCGAGCCCATCGCTCGCAAATTGCCTGTGCCGAGCACGGTGATCAGCAACTTCGTCCCCATGCCTGCGACGCCGGCTACGGTAACTGGCAACCGGATTGCCTTTGTCGGCCGCCTCTCGCCGGAAAAGGGGCCGGAGGCATTCTGCCAGCTGGCCGCCTTCTGCCCGGATGGGGCGTTTCATCTCTACGGGGATGGCCCCATGAAAAGTGCCTTGTTGCAGCAGTATGGTGATCGCGTCCAGCTTCATGGTTTCCAGAACATGGCCAATGAGTGGCACAACATCGACCTGCTCTGCATCACCTCCCGCTTTGAAGGGTTGCCGCTGGTGGCCCTGGAGGCGATGGCTCACGGCATACCGGTTTGTACCTTTGCGGTGGGGGGCCTGGTCAATCTGATCGACCATAAATCCAATGGCTGGCTGGTGGAGCCCGGCCATGTGCGGGATATGGCGGAGCTGGTCAACTACTGGCTGCGCAGCGATGGGGTGGTGCGCAGCAAAATGAGTCAGGCGGCGCGCAACACCATCGCCCGCGGGTACAGCGTCAACAACAGAGTGACCGATATTCTGGCTGTCTACGGCGCCTGAATCCCCAAGGGGAAACCCGCCAAAAACGAGTGGCCGCTGGCTACTCGTTTTTTTATGTGCCGGTGTTAGGGGTTGCAGGGGGCGGATTGCTTCTGTGATCACGCAACGCTTGGGTTTCTGCGGTGGGGCAAGCGGACATCCGGCCTGTGGATGGGGCCAGATGATGGCGATCAGGTCGCTGACTTTTCTGTGATCACCGCGGACGTGCCACAAGGATGCGCCATAAAAAAGGCCATTGCAGTAGCAATGGCCTGATGGGCGTTGATATGTGGTTGAGGTTGGTGCGGCGGGATTAGCGCCCCTTCTTGCCAACCATGATGGCGATCGTCTTGCCAATGATATGCACATCCTGCACCAGCCAGCGCCAGGGGTGGAGCAGGGCAACCGAGTAGGCCAGATCGAACGCCAGCTTGCTGCGCACATCATCGAGCGACTCGTCGTAACCCTGATTGACCTGTGCCAGACCGGTAATACCGGGGGCCACTTCATAGGTGCGTTCGATAAAGTACGGCACCGCATCTTCCAGCCGGTTGGCGATCCCGGGTCGCTCCGGACGGGGGCCGATCAGCGACATTTCCCCTTTGAGCACATTGATAAACTGCGGCAGCTCATCGAGCCGGGTTTTGCGCAGGAAGTCGCCGCTGCGGGTGATCCGGCTGTCCCCCTTGCCACACCAGACCGGCCCGGTGGCCGCCTCGGCGTCGGCGCGCATGGTGCGAAACTTGATCATGAAAAAGAGCTCGGTATGGGTGGCGTGGCTGCGCCCGATCCGCAGCTGACGAAAGAACACAGGCCCCGGGCTATCGAGCCGGATGGCCAGCATGATCAGTGGCCACAGCGGCAGCGTCAGCAGCAGGCCAAGAGTGGCACCGAGCAGATCCATGCTGCGTTTGACCACCAGGGTCAATCTTGGAATGGGGTGTGTCATACGGCTTTCTCCTGTGACATCAAACGTATGGGGGCGCGCAGGCAGTAGCGCAGGGTGCCCATGCCGTTGTACCAGTGTCCGAGCACCAGATAGTGGATCTTGCGAAACAGATTGGGCCAAGGGTGCACAGGGGTCAGCTGGATCAAGATGACCAGCAGATACCCCAGCAGTTGCAGCCCCAGCAACAGCTGAAACAGCAGGGATTGGGTGGCCAGCGGGATGGCGCAGAGCCACAGCAGGGTCAGGCAGAGCGGCATCAACACCCTCAGCCCCTTGCCACTGGCAAAGTTGAAGGCAACCCAGCCGAACTTGGGGTGCAGCAGGGGCAGCAACCGCAGCAGCTGCTGGGTGTTGCCAGCCCCGATCCGCTTGCGCCGTGTCGCCTCCAGCGCGGCATCGGAAACTTCCAGCTCCAGTGCGGCGCAGCGATTGTCATAGACCGCCCGATACCCCTTGGCGATGGCCTGCATCGGCAGGATGAAATCGTCGTTGATGGTATCGGCAGCCAGCGGGGTGAGGCACTCCCGGCGCATCATGTAAAAGGCCCCGTGGGCACCCAGCATGCCGCCAAGGGCCGACTCGCAGAGCTTGATCTGGCTTTGATAGTGCCAGTAACTCTCCTCGCCCTGGGAGCCCGGTTGCCAGAAGCGGTACGCTTCCCCGACCACCCCTACCTTGGGATCAGCAAAATGGGCGACCGCCAGCAGCAGGCTGTCGATGGGCAGCAGGGCCGAGACATCAGTGAGGGCCACCAGATCGCTGTGCACCCGGGTCATGGCCTCGTTGAGCACGGCGACCTTGCCGCGATTGCGGGGGTGATCAAACAGCCTGATCTGCAACTGCTGCAGGGCGGGATCACCGAGCTGGCTTAGCGCAATGGGGTAACTGTTGTCGCTGCAGCCGTCGAAATGCACATGCACCCACAGCTTGTCGGCGGGGTAATCGAGGCTGGCGAGGTTTTGCAGCTTGGCCGCGATGGTCGCCGCCTCGTTGTAGACCGGCATCAGCAGGGTGATGGTCGGCAGCGCCTCATCGGCGGCCTCTGTTTTGAATCCCCGATCCAGAGGGCGGGGTGGATTGGCTACCTTGCGCGCCTGCCGACCACCGAATTTGAGCAGCAGGGGATAGCCGACATGGTGGTAGACCACCAGTACAGCGCACAGCCAGAACACGATCATGATCCATTCCATGGGATGCTCCTCTGGTCATCGGGTCGCTTGATCAGCGGCTGTAAAGCTGCTGATAGGCCTGAGCCATTCGGCTCAAGCTGCTTTGCTGGCACACAAACTCACGGGTGACGGCACGCAGGCTATGGCACTGCAGCAACCCTTGTGCCAGAAGCTGGGCAAGGCGGCCGGGATCCCGCTCCGACAGGATATGGCCGCTGGCCTGACAGACGATCTCTCTTGCCGCCCCCACGTCGCTCATCACCACCGGCACCCCGCACGCCTGTGCTTCCAGCACGCAAAGCGGCATCCCCTCCGCCAGTGAGGGGAGGCAGAAGATATCCAGCCCCTGATAGAAGCGCGGCATGTTTTCGACCAGCCCCAGAAAATGGACCCGATGGGCGATCCCCAGTTGCTGACACTGTTGTTGCAACGCATTTTGCAAACTGCCGACCCCTGCCAACGCAAGATGCACCTCCTGCGGCAGGGCGCGGATCGCCTCCAGCAACAAGGCGTGACCCTTGACCGACTCAAGGCGGGCGGCGCAGCCAATCAGTTTGACCCCTTGCGGCAATCCCATCTCCTGACGGGCGAGGACGGCGGCGCCCGGGGCAAAACGCTGTTCATCGATGCCGTTCGGGATCACGGTTGGCGACAGCTGGCCCAGCTTGGCCAGCAGCTGGTTGGCTACCGGCGTGGCATCGGCCACCAGAATGGGTTTGAAGGCGCGCAGTCCCCACAGGGCCAGCGTGCGCTGATGGGGATCATCGAGATACCAGGCATCGTGCTCTGTGTGTACCAGGGTGGGCACCCGGGCCAGCCGACTGGCCAGCCCGCCATAGAGCATGGGCCCCAGATGGTGGGTATGTACCGCAGCTGGCTTCAGTTGGCGCAGCAGCCGGGTGAGCCGCCAGAGGGTCGCCAGCGACCAGCCCGTGGGCTTATCCAGACAGTGAATATTGCCTGCGAAGGGACGCAGGGCGGGCCACGCCCTTAATACATCCCCTTTGCGCCCTTCGAGGGAGATGATATGCACCGGTTGCTCGGCGGGGCTCGCCTGAGTGAGGTTGAGCACCATGGTCTCCAGCCCGCCGGGCTGCAGGTGCTGCACGATTTGAACGATTGAGCTTCTGCGGGGATGGGATTTGTGCGACGGGGTTGATGACAACATGGTTCGCGCTCCGGCAAGGGAAGGGGTAACACCCCGGATAGCGGGAGAATGCGAATCTTGTACCACTCTTGCGATCTGCCCACAGAGACGATCAGCTCCTCTGGTGGCACTGCCTTTGCATCGTGCGGGGGGAGGGCTTTTCTCAGGGAGTGATGCCATGCCTGTCCAGTTCTATTACAACCTCTACATCATTCTCTTTGCAGCCTGGCGCCGTCGCTATCTGCTGGTGATCCCGGTACTGGTGATGCCGCTGGTGGGCGTGACGGTCGGCCTGCTCACCCCCAAGGAGTATGAGAGCCGCACCACCTTTATGGTGCCGCAAGATGCCAACCAGACCCCGACCCTCAAGGATCTGATCACTCAGGAGAGTCTCAAGGATCGCTTTGCGGTGCTCGAAGCCCTGCTGCGCAGCCGTTATGTGCTGGACGGGGTAGCGCGGGATCGTGGCCTGGTCAATGACGAGACCCCCCCAGCTCAGCGCGATGCCATCATGGATTGGCTCTCGAGTGCCGTCTCGCTGCGGCTGATTGGCGATGAGGTGATCGAGATAAAGGTCAAGGCGGATTCGGCGGCCAACAGCGCCGGTTTGCTCGAAGCTATTTCGCGGCGTTTTTTCTTCAACCTGCTTAGCAAGGGGCGCCAGTCGGCGGAATCGTCCGAACGTTTCCTGCAAAGCCAGCTCGACAGCCGCCGCAGCGAACTGCAAGAAGCCGAGCAGCTGCTCGCCGACTTTAAACGGGAGCATGCCAGCGCCTTGCCCCAGCAGCAGAGTACCAACGTCGCCCGTCTCTATGGTTTGCAGGAGCGCTATGCCGAGAGCCTGATCACCCTGCAGCAGGCCAAGGCCCGGGTCGATCAGCTATCGCTGGGGCAGGAGAGCCAGCTGGCCCGCCAACTGGATGAGAAGCTGCAGCTGATGCGCACCGAGCTGGTGTTGCTGCGGGCTCGCTACAGCGACGAGCACAGCAAGGTGCAGAGTCTGCGCTATCAGATTGACCAGTTGCAGCAGGAGTTTGAGCAGCTCAAATCCCAGCCGGATATGGCCCGCGGGCCCGAGTGGCAATTGGCCCAGACGCAGCTGACGGAGGCGGAGCAAAACGCCGCCGGCCTGAAGAGCCAGCTCGATGGGCTGGACAAGGTGGTCGACTCCCTGGGGGATACCGAGCGCCAACTCGCCGAGCTGGAGCGGGATCTGGCGGTCAAACGCACTCTCTATCAGGATTTGCTGCTGCGCTATGAGAAGGCCAAGGTGACCGGCGATCTGGGCAACTTCGAGCAGGGGGAGCGGATCAAGGTGATCGACAAACCCTTCGCCCCCAGCAAGCCGAGCAACTACCCGCTCTGGCTGTTTCTGCTGGCGGGCATTGTTGGCGGACTGGGGCTCGGCTGCGGTCTGGCGCTGGTGGCCGAACTGGCTGATGCCAGCCTGCGCCGCTCCGATCAACTGGCCGCCCTGGTCAAGGCGCCGGTGCTAAGCCGCATTCCCTACTGCGAGCCGGTGCCGGACTATCCATCCAACAGTGATCAGGCGCTGGATGGGCAGGTGTTACCCTTGTCACCAGAACCGGGTTGATTGCCGTAAAAACGGGCTATCAGCCTGAATCTGGATATTTCTGAAAAGGCCTTGTGATAAGGCCTTTTTTATATTGTACGGATGGTGGAGTAAACATCGCGGCAAGCCAATAAAAGAAGATATAGGCTTCATTTTCTATTTCCGTTTGTTGACTGTGGTTTTATCCAGTGGTACAAGTGAGGCAGGCTTAAGATATTGATATTAAGTTTTTAATTCAGAAACTGGTTGGTAATTAAATAGTTTTTTAAACTTTTTTTGGTGGAAATGATGTGTGACTGGACATAATTAGGTGGATGGTTCTACCAATTAGATTAATAGCTAATTCTATAAAATTTTTGTTAGGACATTTAGTAGGGGGTTCAGTGAAGCGAAAAATTAAATCTCAGGGAGATCTTGATGGAGCTTGTTTTCTATACTCCATCGCTAATGCAGTTATTTCTTTAAATAGTAATGTTACACCTGAAAATTGGTCTGATGCAATCGAATTACTTCCAAATTCTCAGCTTTTTCTTCGCCAAGATGTCGGAACGCTTGCTTTCGATGATGACGGAGAAAAGCTAGAAAAAGTCGCACAAAGATTTATTAATGATCTTGCCGATGAGGTATTTACATTAAAACTCTATAAAACCAACAGAAAAAATATGCAGTCACTAATTGATGATGATTCAGTAGTGATTATTTGTAACCCAGAACATTGGTTTGTAGTGACAGAGATCTATAACGACACCGCTTTTATAGCTTGCTCTGATGTCCTCAACTCTTTGGGAAATCTATATATCGAAGAGCTCTCAACAAAATTTGGCCACATTTCCAATTTAAAAGTTAAGCTCAATGAGCTCTCTGTGCATGGAAACATGGCTTTTCGTGTCACAAAAAACAATGAAAATTTTAATTGATTCATGCATTGTGACCGTTTTACTCGGTCATTTAACCAAGATGCTATGAATTAAGGGGGGGCTGTGACAATTTCAGATAAAAATCGTAAAGTTCTTTGGGGGAAATCTGGAAATAAATGTGCTATATGTAGGCATGTTTTAGTTCTGGGTGGTAATGAAATAGATAGTGAATCGGTCATCGGAGAAGAATGTCATATTATTTCTGGTGCTCCAGCAGGGCCAAGAAGTAATCTTGCCTTTCCTAGGAATATGATTGATGATGTGTCAAATCTCATCCTTCTATGTAGAAATCATCATAAACAAATAGATAGTCAGGTTGAAACCTATACTTTGGAACGATTAAGGGAAATAAAGTCTAGTCATGAGAGATGGGTTGAGGATAGACTAAAAGAATATCCAGAAACATCTGAAATACGATTAAAAAGAACCAAGGAAAAAATTCCTCTAAAGTTGCCAATTATGGGTACAGGGAAGGGGCTATTTAATTTAGCTGCTGGTTCATATGGTTTCTACATTGATTATAGTAATGATTTCACTGATGAAGAGTTAGACTTGGTTGCTACCTTTATACAAAACGTCAAAGATTGGGCTGAAATTGCTAATGAGTTAGAGCCAATTGAAAGGATCGATGCATCTAAATCGTTGGATAAAGAAATAAGGGCTTTACGCGAAATGAATATATTCGTATTTGCAGCAATAGAAACACAAAAAATCATCGGAGGCATTGCTGGCGAGGCTTCATTTCCTGTACTTCATCTTTCAGTAAACAAAGGAAATGACGCAAATGTAGTATTTGAATAGTACGCCTGACTGCTCGCGTATTTGATTACGCTTCGCAAATATAATTAGCTGTATTATGAATGTTAATTCTGTATTGGTGGAGGGATTGATGCTTTTAGAGAGATTAGAGAATTCTTTAGATAAAGCATTCAGGGAAAGTCAACAATTTAATTCTGTTCAACCTAGAATTCTTAATTCTATCAGGAGCAAAGCTTGGGTGAAATACCTTGCTGAGTCATTCAGAGATGAATATGACAAGATTGGATACAGAGTTTTTTCAGCAGATTATGTTGGTAATAAAAAAGATTTCAAACTAAATGAATTGCTTTTTGACATTAGTGTAGTAGGTGTAAGAACAATATGTTCAGCATCAAAAAATAAACAGCTAGTATATGTCGAGTGTATGGAGTGGGCTATTGAAAGTGAATTTCAAAAAAATAATAGCCGTGCATCTATAATAGATTTCAGTAAGTTGGTTATGGCTCGATCAAAAAATAAGCTGTTAGTTCTTCCTCAAAGCGCTAAAATTCAGCAGTGGGCCTTGGATAAATTAAATGGGTCTGTTTCTTTTAATGATGCTAATTACTATTTGGCATTTGTTCCTCATCCGGATTGCTGGGATGAAAATATGAGTGTGGAGTTGTATTTTAATGATGGGGAAAATTGGGTGGAAAGTTGCTAGTAAATACTTTTTGCAACTATAGAAAATAATAAAAATTATATACGCTATATGATCTTTTTTTCTACTTCATCTAGTTGAATGTATTTTGAGCGATTTTGCGGCAAAAAATCAGGGAGCCATAGCTCCCTAATCGCAACACACGGGGTGATTAACTAGCCGATAGCTGGCGATTGTTGCCAGTTGGCTTGCTGCGGACGGCCCTGAGATCGGCGCTGATAGCGCCAGGCCAGCAGTAGCGGCATACCAAGAAGCAGCTGGGCGGCCAGCGGGATCTCCTCGATGGGGGCGGCCAGTGCCCCTTCCGGAATAATGCCCCCCTCAATTTCGGCCGCCAGTTTGAGCTCCAGCGCATTACCAAAGTCGGCGAAGGTGGTGGCATTGATCACAAATGCATCCTGACCGCCCGCCACGTTCTCCACATACCACTCTTGCAGTACCCCATCGGCATAGTCCTGACCTATGGTGATGCCGTTGATGGTATCGATGCCGGAGGCGAGCAGTTGATCCCGCACGGTAGAGGTATCCAGCCCGTTGTTCTGGATACCGTCACCTGACACATCCATCACCTGGCGGGCGGCGGTGTAGTTGTTGGTATCAAACTGCTGGGCACCAAAGGCCATGGCCGAACCGGGGGCCGTCATCCCCGCATAGGGGCGGACCAGGGCATCCAGGGTGGCGGCGAAGTTGTTGATGGAGGTCATGTCGTAGAGGTGGAACCAGTCGGTCATCACGCTCTGCTGGGTCGAGCCGCTCCACATCACCATCTGTACCGCAATGGACCCCAGCTTGTCGCCACTGGTGTCGAGGATGGCGCTCTGTACATCCTGACTGTAAAAGGCGTCCACATAGCCCTGTAATTGCAGATTGAATTCCGATGAACTGACGCTGCCCGACACATCCATCAGCAGTTGCAGTTCGGTATCGACTTCGGTCAAGGCGTATGCGGGGGAGGTCACCAACAACATCCCCAGCAGCCCTGCCAACGGTTTGAGTTTCATTGCCCACTCCTTCTCCTTGGCGCTAGTGCCAGCAGGGGGAATGAATAAAGCGTGCCAGCTTTGTTGCATCCTCTGACTTGGCTTGGTCCGGGTGAGGCAGGGCAGGCATGGAACTTGCGACAGCGGTCAAAAGCGCTGATAACCGGCAGGAGTTGCGATGGAGATCCGTCCCTGGCAGTGGGCACCCAACTGGCTGCTACTTGGTTTGGCCAATCAGTGGGGCATGGTGTGGCTCAATATGGGCCACTTCAACCTGCTGGTGGTGTTGCTGATTGCTATCTGGTGGCAAATTGCATCGCGGGTTGCACCGAGCTGGCGCCCGCATCCACTGGCGCTCGCCCTGTTCATCCTGCTGATCCTGATCCCCAGCGCCAGTTGCAAGGCGCTGGCCTGTCTGTTGCTGGTGGCCTCGCTGTGGCGCCGTCATCAGAGTGGCGATGAGCGGGCGGTGTTGCAGATTGTGCTCGCCTTTACCGTGGCGGTGTTGTGGGGGCAGCAGGTGTTTGCGTTGCTCTCCGGCCCTGTGCTGGCGCTCGATGCCTGGGGGGTGGGCCAGTGGTTGCAACTGCTTGGCTGGGAGACTCGCCTTGATGGCAATCGCATCGAGCGGTTGGGGGGCCATGCGCTGATTGTGCTCAAGGGGTGTTCCTCGTTTTCTCAGCTCTATCTGGTGATGCTCTCCTGGCTGGTCTCCTGCTCCTGGCTGGCGCCGGATCGGCCCCTCTACCGGCAGTGGCCCATGTTGCTGCTGGTTTGTCTGCTCTATATCGGGGCCAATCAGCTGCGGTTGGTGCTGATGAGTCTGGATCTGCGCTGGTACGGCTGGCTGCATACCGGCTCGCTGGCCCAGCTCTACCAGTGGGCCATCATGTTGTTGGTGATGACCATCCTCTTTATCCGGGGACGCCGTGATGCATCTATCTAGGGGATATCTGTTGCTGTTGCTGGTGGCGCTGCTCAGTGCTGCCGCCATGGGCTGGCGTTATCAGAACCGGGCAGTTAACGAGGGAGCCAAGCCCATGCTGCTGGAGCTGGTCCAGTTGGGATGGCGCTTGCGGGTGGCTACGCCAGTATTGGGCGGCACCTATGTCAGCTATCAGCTGGCCCATCCTCGTTGTGATGGCCTGCTGCAGGCCATGCTGGTGGCGCCGGATAGCGAGGCGATGTCAGTGACGCTGGCGGGTGAAGGGATGAGTCAGGGGGTGATGTTTTTAGGCGAGCTGCACCAGAGCCCGCCGCTGCTCTCGTACCGTCTTACCCAGGGTTGGCGCAAGTTGTGGGGGCTGGCCCCTTATCCCCTCTATCGGGTGGCTTTGCCAACCTCTTGCCTCGGCCTTATTGCGCCGCCGCTGGGGTGACCGCCCCCGATTCACCGTTTGGCAGAATGCGGATCAGCAAGGTATTGGGGGCCAGCATGGGGTCATAGCGGGGCTCCAGTTCAATGGCGCGAGCTCCCAGCAAGCGGGTGAGGGCAGTCAGCCGCACGCTCGCCATCCGCGCACTCTCCAGCATGTCGGTTTGCAGCCCGGGGCCGCTTACCAGCGCAATTCGGGCCGGATCCTTGCGTCCTAAAAACTGATGCAGCAGCTGCTCCTGAGCCGCTGGCAGTTGCGTCTCCGCTTGCTGGTACTGCAGTTGCAGTTGGGGCTGTTCGGCCAGCTGTTGTTCCCGCAACTGGTTGAGGATCGGCAGGGTCTCATTGACCGGCTCCTGACGGGCGCAACCGGTGAGGAACAGCAGCGGCAGCATCAGAGGCAACAGGCGGCGCAGGGCGCTGTCTTTGGCTGTGGAGCGGGGAGTCTGGTTGGCCATACGCAGTCACTTCAGGAGGATGAGTTGGCACCAGTTTGCAATGTTTTCAATCCCTTGGCCAGTTGTTCAATCTCGCGGCGCCACTGGATCCAGGCGGCAGAGGGCTGTTGCTCTGCCACCTGCCAGCGGGTCGGCAGCTGATCCCGCAGACGCTCCAGCAGCAGGGCGGCTTCCACCTGATAGCGGGCCTCCTGCTCCAGCCAGGCGAGCCAGCGCAGATCTTCGATGGCTTGCTGCAACAGCAACAGATCGTGAGAGAGGCGGTGCGCCTCGCAGGCTTGCGGGCCGAGCAGCATAAAGTCGCTCTCCCGCCCATCGGTGGGGTCATAGGGCAGGGCGGTGGGCATGCGGCCATGCCACTGCAAATAGCCCTCGGCGCCGCTTTGCCACAGATAGAACCCGGCGGCTCTCGGGGTGCCCAGATTGTAAAACCAGGTGGTGACCTTGTGTTGGCGCACCCGGGCCACATCGGCCTTGTCGGCGCCAAAACCTGCGTTGATCAGGGCAATCTCCACCTCTGCCAGCAGACCAACTTGACCCGGATGATTGAAGTGGCCTGCGCGGATCACCGCCGGATCCCGCCGTTTCATCTCCCGCGCCAGGCTGGTGATGGCGGGCAGGGTGGCGAGATCCGGCTCATCAAACAGGCTCCATGCCAGCGGGGGCAAGCCGCTGGCGGTCAGTGCCTGTTGCCGCGCCTGCCACTGATCAAGCTGGCTGGCAGGGTCACTCCCCCAGCGCTTGAGCGGGGTATAGGCCAGCAGGGGCGGCACAAAGCCGAGCCCGGCCGCCTCTCCCATGATCTCCCGCATCCCCGCCTCATCCTGTGGCAGGGCGGGTGAAAGGCCGCTGATCCCGAGTTTGGCGAGCCGCTCCAGATCGCAGCGACTGGCCTCTGCGATCTGCTGCTTTAGCGCCTCGGGGTCGGGGTTCAGCCAATTCAGATACGGGGGGGCTTCGACATAGATGCCGACCGGCTTGCTGGCCGCGGGCAGAGTCAGCGGCAGCACCTCGATAGTCAGCGGTAACTGCACCAGTTGCTGCTGGCTGAGCAGCTGAATATTGCCCAGATAGTGACCGGCAGGCGCATCGCGTGGGACGGTGATCTGCAGTACCAGACGCCGAGGTACGCCTGCCAGCAGGGTGAGTCCGGCGATCCCCTCGACCAGCTCCTGATCCGAGGGGGCTAGCAGGGTGCCGCTCGCCTGCGGGCGAACCAGATGCCACTTGCCGTAATAGGGGGTCAGCGCCAGCGGCGATCCTGCCTGTTCGGGGGGCTGGATCACCAGCAATGGGGCCGGATCGTCGGTGGCGGCGTGGATGGCAAACTCCAGCAACAGCTGGCTGCCACGGGCGGCCAGCACCGGTTGCGCAGCTTGCTTCAACGCATCGGTTGCAGATAGCGGGGCGATCTGCAGGGTTGGGGCGGCATCCGTAATCGGCGTGAGGCTCAGCTGCTGCGAAGCTGGGGCTGGGGAATAGGGGGCCAGAGTCCATTTTTCCAAAAACAGCTGGCGCTGCTTGGTCAGCACGCTTGCGGTAGCGTCGGCCAATACGGCGAGATCTTTTCCACTATTCGGAAGAGCCTCTTTGCTAGTGGGGGCCGGATAGGGGGCAAGCAGCAGCCCCGCCAGGTATTTGGCATCCGGTGAGTGACCCACCAATGTGATAGTGATCGGGCCGCCGGGGTGGTTCAGAGTGACATGAACGGGGCCGCCCTGTCGTGCCCCGAACAGCTGCCAGGGATCCGGGTTTGGCAGTGCCTCGCGAGATTGTCCCGCCAGATAGCGCTGCGTGAGCCACTCCTGCGGTTGCCACTGCTCGGCCCAGATGGGCTCGCCATTGACCAGCACGCTGCGCTCGAAGGGGTGGGGCAGGTACTCCCATTCACCGGGGTCATCGAGCCAGAGGGTGAGCTGGTAGCGCCCTTTGGCCAGGTCCAGTCGCACTCCGTCGAGATTGCGCAGTCCATCGCGCACAAGGGCATCACCGGAGGGGCGCAAGATGGGGGTGGGGTGGCCAATCAGCCGGGGATCCCCCGGACTCAGGGCCTCAAAGCCGGTAAAGCGGGGCGCAGCCGCCGCCCCCAGATCCAGCGCAATGGAGCCCTCAGGCAGAGTCAGACCGGGCTGCCAGTACCAGCGGTGAATGGTCATTGAGGGGGCGTTATCGGCCATAAAGAGATAGAGCTTGGTGAGTTTGTCCAACGCCAGCGCTCTGGGTTGGCTGGTGCGCCACTCGCTCAAGGCAAAGCGCTGGGTGAAGGGGCCGGGGGCGACAATCCGCTCCAGATTGACCCGGCTGCGGTAGTTGACCGAGGCCTCATCGTCGATACGCAGGATCAGGGTTTGCGGGTGGGCGCTGGGATTATGGCCCTCGATCACCAGTTCATCATCGCTGCCTATTGGCCAGTTGTGGGTGCTCAGATCGAGCCGCTGGGGTGTCTGGTTACTGGTTAGGGGCAGCGGGGTCTGCCCCTCCAGCCGGGTGGCGCCCATCGCTGCATTGGCGCAGAGCAGGATAACCAGCCAGAGCCCTCTGCTCATCCGGGCAGCCCCTTTAACCAGTTGTTCAGCTCGGCAGCCTTGTGATCCCAGCTTTGCAGGGCCACCTGCTGTTGGCGCGTGTGGCGCCCTTCGCTGCGGGTGAGCCCCTCCCAGCCACTCTCCTGAAACCAGCCCGGATTGGATTGATCAAAGGCGGCCCGGTTGATGGCCTGGGCCAGGCTCTCTCCATCGTGGGGCAGCTGGATCTGATCCCGATAGCCATCGAGAGCCGGAAAATCGGTGCTGACGATGGGGCGCCCTGCGGCCAGATACTCGCGCAATTTCAATGGATTGCAGGCACGGATCTGGGCGTTGTCGACAAAGGGCAGCAGACTCACCTGCCAGTGCTGGGCATAGGCCGCCAGCGTGTGATGGGGACGGGGCCCCAGCAGATGGATATTGGGGAGCCCCTTGAGGGGGGAGATATCGGTCTGGACCGGGCCAATCAGCACCAGATCCCAATGGGGCAGGGCGGCCGCCGTCTCTGCCAGCAGGGGGATATCAATCCAGTCGCTCAGGCTGCCGTAAAATCCGGCAATGGGGCGGCCGGAGGGAAGATCCGCCGGCCGCTCTCTGGGGGGCATAAACAGCTCGAGATCCACCCCGTGGCTGAGGAGCCGGGTTTTATGGGGGGGAAAGCGGCTGGCCAGCGCGGGGCTGGCGGCCAGAATGAGATCCGCTTTTTCCACCAGTCGGGCCTCGCAGTGAGCGATGGCCTGATGATCCACTCCTGCCTGCGCCGAGAAGTCATCGCCGCAGTAGTAGATGACCGCCCGCTCTTCGAGCTTGCCAATCAGATCGACGGCGCTGGGCAGGGAGATCCAGAGCAAGGGGCGATCCAGCTCGGGCAACTGGCGCCGGATCTGCGCCGCCAGCCAGTGGCCATTGATTTTGCCCGCCAGACGACTGCCCGGCAGTGGCAAGGCGAGCGGCGGCAGAACCCGGGGGCTGCTGGCTTCGGATGGCGCAACCGATTGGCTGCCAGAATGGCGCGCGCCGCGCAGCACGGCCCCCAGTTTGCGGACAATACGGGTGAGATCATGGAGGGTAAAGCGGGGACAGCGCATGCCGATGGAGTTGACCCAGAGCACTTGATAATCGGGCAACAGACGCTTGATCAGGTGTTGGGTGCTGGAGGGGTGCTGGCCCCAATCCTCTCCCAATACCACCAGTTGCGGCAGTGTGTGTGGTTTCATGCAAAGGTCTCCGAAGCGTGTGCGGGGTCGCTGTGATCCTGTGGCTGCAAAGGGCGCAGTACGGTGGCCGGTACACCCGCTGCCAACACACCTGCGGGCAGATCCCGGGTGACGACGCTGCCTGCGGCGACAATGGTGCCAGCGCCTATGGTGACGCCGGCCATCACCATCACCCCGGTGCCAAGCCAGACATCCTGCTCAAGCACAATGGCCCCCACCTGTTCATCGCGATCCGGCAGGCCCCGGGCGCGATCGCGGGCGTTGACCGGGTGCCCCGGGTAGCCCGCCAGAAAGGCACGGCCAGCAATTCTGACGTTATCCCCCAGCACTATCTTGCTGCCCACCGCCAGGGTGGTTTGCCAGCCAATCCCGACATTGCGGCCAATGACCAGCCTTGGTGTCTGGCTCGATGCGCGGCCGCTGATGGTCATGGCGGCGCTGAGGCGGCAGTCGGCACCAATTTCGATGGTGACCGGACCGCTGATATAGGGGATGCCGCCATAGAGATAGAGGCGCGGGGCGGGGGCCGTGAGGCGAGATTGAAACAAGGGGGTCCACCAGAGGGTGCGGGTCAGGGTTGCCAGCGCGTTGCTGCCCAGCAGATAGAGCCGATACAGCAGCCGATGCAGGGGAGGGATCACGGGGAATGACCAGTGGCGGGCACTTTTGGCCAGTCGCCATACCCGGCGAGCCAGTGGTGTTTCCCCCTGTTTGGCCCAGCTTTTCATCCTGTGCAGGTTGATGGTGTTCATGGCGACCTCTCCCTCTGGTGCAGTCCGTTGCTCGCTAAGCAGAAAGCAGGGATCGGGCCAACAGGACGGCCCCAGCGTGATCGGGCCAAATGGGGCTAAGAGGAGGGGCAGATTGCGCTGGTTGGTGCAATTTGCAGCCAGCGTTGTGCAAAACGCAAATGCCAGTCTCATTCTGGGCTTGTTCAGGCCGGTTAAGCCGCGCAGAGAAGCTATCGTCTCTGGGCGGGAGTGAGTGGCGTGGGCTTTGCATTAGCGGTAGCTGATCCGGAGCGGGATGCTTCGGGTGGCTGGGAGGCCCTATGAAACTTGGTGTGAACCAGATTGCCATGCTCTATTACGCCGGCGGCTTGCTCCTGATGAAGGGGATCTCCCTGCTGATGCTGCCGGTGCTGACCCATCTGCTGCTGCCTCGTGAATACGGCCAGCTGGAGGTGCTGCTGACCCTCATCAATCTGGGTTCCCTTATTTTGGGCTTCGGGCTGGTGGATGCCCTCTACCGCTTTGCCGGATTGGCGAAAGATGAGCAGGAGCGCCAGCAGGTTGTGGCCCGCATGTTTGGTCTGGTCTGGCTGATCGCCCTGGCCAGTCTGGTGCTGCTCTGGCTGTTGGCACCTGTGGTGCAAGCCTGGCTGCCGGTGGAAACCCGCCTTGCGGATGTGCGCTGGGTGCTTTGCGCCCTGCCGTTTGAAGGGGTGATCGGCGTGCCACTTGCATGGCTGCGGATGCGCAATCAGGCCCGGCTCTTTTTCGTGGCGACCGCAGGCAAGGCGGTGATCCAGTCGGTGCTGACCGGCTGGTGGCTCTGGCTCGGTTGGGGCGTGAGCGGGGTGCTGGCCTCCGGCACCCTGACCTGCGTTGCACTGGCGCTGCTGCTCAGTCTCTGGCAGTGGCGAGATAGCGGGATCCGCTTTGACTGGCAGCACTATCGGCCGCTGCTGCGCTATGGATTGCCCCTGGTGGTGAGCGGGCTGGCAGGTTTTGCCCTGAGCGGACTGGATCGCTGGCTGCTGGCCGATGTGGTGGGAGAGGCGTTGCTCGCTTACTACGCTGTTGCGGGCAAGTTGGCGCTGGCAGTGGGACTTCTGCTGCAACCCTTTGCCCTCTGGTGGTATCCCCGCCGTTTCATGCTGCTGCGCGAACCGGATGGACTGCGACTCAATGCCCACTACAGCGTGATGGGGTCGGTGCTGGGGTTTGTCACCGCGGGGATTGTCGGGCTCACCGCCCCCTTGCTCATTCGCTGGCTGACACCGGAGAGCTATCACGGGGCGATCGCCTACATTCCGCTGCTGGTGCTGGGTATGGCGGTGCGCAATGTTTCGGACTTGCTCAATGTCGGCTGCTTTAGCGGCGAGAAGAGCAATGCCCAGATGGTGATCAATCTGGGCTGCAGCGCTCTTGGGGTCGCAGGCTTTCTGCTCGCCATCCCCCCCTTCGGGGTTGCCGGGGTGATCTGGACTCTGCTTTTGGTCTATCTGGTGCGGGCGCTGGCCTTTTATCTGGTGAGCCAGCGGTTGCTGCCGCTGCCGTATCGCCTCTCGACCCTCTGGGCCAGTTCCCTCGGGGCGCTGGCGATGGTCTGGCTCGGCCAATGGTGGGCAGGATCATGGCTCGTCTAACGCCAGCCATCTGGGCAAGCGCTATTTGTCTGGTGCTGGCCCTGCTCTGGTGGCGGCTTCCCCATCCCTTGCTGTTGCCGGTGCTCGGCCTTGCCATTCCCGCCATCTGGTTTGCCCTGCGCTGGCCCTTCTTGATGGTGCTGGGGTTTGTCACTTTCTCCTTTTTTCGGCTGCATGAGGTGTTCCCTCAGCTCTATCCCCTCAAGATCCCGCTGCTCTTCTCGCTGGCAGCCATCGGCGCGCTGGTCTGGCACATTTTGCTGACCGGCCGGACCAAGCCCTACTGGAGTCCAGCACTGAGCTGGCTGACGGCCTTCTTTGTGATGGTCTCCATCGGTGTGCTGTTTGCCAGCAACCGGGGCGAGGCGATCGCCACCTGGACCGGCAGCTACAGCAAGATCTATCTGATGACCCTGGCCACCGCCTGGCTGGTGCGCACTCCGGGGGATTTTGCGCTGGCGGTGCGCGCCTTTGTGGTGGCGGGCTGTCTGGTGGCGCTGGTGGCCCTCTACAACAAGGCGAGCGGAATTGGGCTGGTGGAGGGCACCCGGGTGACCATAGGGCGCGAGCTGGGCTCTGTGCTGGGGGATCCCAACGATTTGGCGCTGGTGCTGCTCTTTCCTGCCGGCTTTTCGCTGAGCTTGCTGCTCAATCAGGGCAATGGGGTGGGGGGGCGTTTACTGGGTGGGCTCGGCTTTGCGCTGACTGCGGCCGCCATTATCGCCACTCAGAGCCGCGGCGGCTTGCTTGGCGTGTGTGCGGTCAGCGGCCTGTTTGCCTGGCAGCGGGTGAAGTCGAAAACCCTGCTGATCTCGATGGGGATGGTCGCGCTGGTGGTGCTGTTTGCCGCCGCCGGGATCAGCGATCGGGCATCTGGCGGCGCCGCCGAGAGCGGGGTCGATGCCTCGGCCATGGGGCGGATCTACGCCTGGCAAGCGGCCTGGGGCATGGCGCTGGGCCATCCGCTGGTGGGGGTGGGCTTGTCCAATTTCTATTACAACTACTTCTTCTACAGCCCCCATTGGGATGGACTCAATCATGCGGTGCACTCCACCTGGTTCGGGGTGCTGGCTGAAACCGGCTTTGTCGGGCTGGCGCTGTTTATCGGCATGGTGGCGGTGACCCTGCGCGGTGGCTGGCGTTGCCAGCTTGCTGGCATGCCTCCTGCAGTGATCACTGCGATGCAGGGGGTGATGGCCAGCATGGTTGGGTTTGTGATTTCGGGATCCTTCCTGACCCAGGGCTTTACCTGGCCCATCTATCTGGAATTGGCGCTGGCCGTCGCCGCCATCAAGTACGTGCAGCAGGCGGCCAGAGAGGTGAAGGCCACCTCTGAGGATCATCAGGAGGCAACCCGGTTGCCGGCAGTGCTACCAAAGGGAGCAAGAGGATGAACGCAACCCCTGTTTTGCTGGTTCACTACGGAGAGGACTGGATCCGCGGCAGCGAACGCTGCCTGCTGGATCTGCTGGCCCACCTCGATCGCAGCCGCTTTACGCCGTTGCTCTGGTGCAATAGCCCGACGCTGGCGGCAGAGGTGGCCACCCTCGGGGTAGAAACCATGGTCGAGCCGTTCAGCCTGCTGCTGGGATGGCAGGCGCCCCGTTTTGATCTTGCGGCCCATCGGTGCCTCTCCCGGCGAGCCAGAGAGCTCATCACCGAACGGCAGATTGGGCTGGTGCACGCCAACAGCGCGGCTCCTTGTCAGTGGCTGGCGGGGGTCTGTCGGGCGTTGCAGGTACCGCTGGTGTGCCACCTCCATGCCCGTTATCAGCCCAGAGACAGATTCAGCTTGCGGGTCCATCGGGCAAGTGTGCTGATCGGGGTGAGCGAGCCGGTGTTGACCGGTTGGCGCCAGGATGGCTGCGCGGCCGATCGGTTGATCCGGGTACCCAACGGGGTCGATGCCGCTCGCCTGAATGGCGGTGCTCACTGGCCGGTCGTCGGCATGCTGGGCTTGCCACCGGGGGATATGATCATCGCCACCGTTGGCTCCCTGATCAAACGCAAGGGGATTGATCTGCTGATCCGCTCGCTGGCTGCCCTGATGGCATCGGGGGAGGAGGCTCAGTTGCTGATTATTGGCAGCGGCCCGGAGCGGGAAGCATTGATGGCGTTGGCTGTCGAGCTCGGGGTGGCCGAGCGGGTCCACTTTTTGGGCGAGCGGCCGGACAGTGCCGCTATCTTGCGGGGCGGGGTGGATCTGCTGGTCTCCGGAGCCCGTGAGGAGGTGTTTGGTCTGACGTTGGCGGAGGCGGGCATGTTGGGGCTCCCGGTCAGTGCCTATCGGGTGGGCGGCATCCCCGAAGTGGTGGAGGAGGGGGTGACCGGCTTGCTGGCAACCCCGGGGGATTGGGCCGAGATGGCTGATCACTGGCGGCAATTGAGCAATCCGCAGCGCCGATGTGAAATGGGGCGGGCCGCTAAGTTGCGTGCCGCACAGTTGTTCACGGTGGCGCGCTATGTTGACGAGGTCACGGCGGTTTGGGACGCCGCGCTGGCTGGTCGTTGGCACGCAACGGCCCCCACACCCTTCCGACCACTCATTCATTGGGCGGGGCAACGACTCCTTGCCAGAGGTCGCAATATGCTGGCGAGTGGGATGGCAAGAGTGGCGCAAAAAGTGCAACTGGGGTTTGGCCGCCGCAAGGTGCCAGAGTAAGGGAGCAGCAAGATGAGCATGCAAACTGAGCCGGTGTTTGGAAAGATCATCGTCGTGGATCCCATCCCGTTTCGCGGTGGCTCCAAGGTTGCGACCGAAGTGCTGCTCGATGAGTTGGCCAAGCGGATGCCCGGGCTCACATGCCATGTGTTGACCCAGGATCCCGACTCCTGGTCCCGTTGTCAGCATCATCCTCTTTGGCTGCCCCACATATTGAAGGGGCGGGAGTCCGGCATCGGCTATCTGCTCAAACAGGGGTGGCAGACCCTGCAGATCCTCTGGCTGGTGTTTCGTCTGGGGGAGGTGAAGTGCCTGGTGGCGGCGTCCGGGCCGGGGGTGGATCTCTGCTGTTACTGGGCTGCCCGCTGGTTGCGGTGCCGGGTGGTTCAGCTGATCCATGGCCCTGTGGGGTGCTCGGGGCTCTCTGCCAGAGCCTTGCAACGGGCGAATTTTGTCTTTTATCTCGAATCAACCCGCAGCTCCCTGGCGGCATTGCTGGCCCGGCTTGGCGAGACCGAGTTCCCGTCACACTGGCAGCCATTTACCAATGGTTTGAGCGAGATTGATTGGCCCAAAGCGACCCTGGGGGGGCCTCGTATTTTGTGGGCGGCCTCGTTGCTGCGCTGGAAGGGGCTGGAGACCATGCTGGCCGCCCATCAGATGATCCCTGACGCTCGCCCCGAGCTGATGGTGTGCTATCTGCAACCCAAGGGCACGCTGCAACCCTGCAGCCAGCCTCAGCCACAGCTGCCAGACACGCACTGGTATGCCAACCCCGCCAATCTTGACGAGATCCGATCTCGATGCGGCATTTTTGTCTCCACCAGTCATCAGGAACCGTTTGGTCTCTCCATTCTGGAGGCCATGGCGGCAGGATTATGTGTAGTGATCCCGGCCGATGGCGCCTGGTGGGATCGACACCTCACCGATGACGTGAATTGCCGCAAATATCAGCCAAACGATCCCGGCGATCTGGCGCGGGTGCTGGCCAGCCTCAATGCCATGCCCGACGTGGTCAAGCGACTTGGCCATCATGCTCGCCTGCATGCCATGGTCCATTACAACGCGGCGGATACCTATCAAAGCACACTGGATCAGTGGGAAGGTATGTTGCGATGGGATGCGTTGAGCCTGGCCGTGCATGGTTAGCGCGCAGTGGTTCCCCACGGGGAGGATGGGGGGGGTATGAGGGACTTATGGGCAGACTGGTTGCGGGAGGCTGGGTGACTCCGCCACTCTGATGCAGTTACGGCCGGATGATTTGGCGGTGTAGAGCGCAGCATCAGTCAGTTTTACCAGTTCAGATGGCTGCCAGTGACTCGATGGTCTGAGGCAGGCAACACCCATGCTAACGGTCACCAGACCGGTGGCATTTTGTGCGTGTGGCTGCGCGAGTGCAAAAATCAGCCGCTGGATATGTTGGGCAATTTCATAGGCGGATTGACGCTCGACATGTGGCAACAGGATGACAAATTCCTCTCCGCCGTAGCGAGCCACCAACTCCCCCGAGCGGCGTCCGGATTGCGCCAGGGTATGGGCCAGCAATCGAAGGCACTCGTCACCGGCAACGTGGCCATAGAGGTCGTTGAACTGCTTGAAATGATCGATGTCGAGCATGATGAGCGCAATCGGCATCTCTGTCTGAATACAGCGCTCCCAGGCCTGGTTCAATGAGTTGTCGAACAGACGACGGTTGCCGATGTCGGTGAGCCCGTCGGTATTGCTAAGCGCTTCCAGTTTCCGGTTCGCTTCCGCCAGCTCCTTGGTTCTGAGCTCGATAATGAGCTCCAGCTCATGTTGGCGCTCCTCCAGACTGGTCATCGGGTAAATTTCGCTTTCCCGAGCCGCACTGTAAGGGATGGAGATACTGCTGTGAGCAATTTTCCACGCCATGGCTTCGTGTCGAAAAATCAGCACCAGCCTGGCGGTTCTGCGGGAGAGGATAGGTTCTGATTTCGGTAGATGGATATGAAAGAAGGCGGTGACTGCTACCACATCAGCGGCCAGATCTTGCAGGGATACATCGAGTATTTCCAGGCGGATCCTGCCCGGGATCTGGGCAAAATCGCGGCGGGTTATCCGGATCCACTCATCTTTATCGGTAACCAGAACATCACTGCTGCCGGCAAAGCCGCTGAAATTGTCGCTAAACCGCGTGGTGAGCCGATCATCCCGTGATGAATACATCTCGATGTACTCATCAAACAGTGAGCGGATCAACTGTTCCCGTTCAGTGGTCATTGCGCTGGGCCCATGTGAAGTGGTCACGTTTTTCAAACGTTCGATTGAACTATAGTCAATTATGTCATTTTAATTGGCTATCTATCTTGATTTTTCTCGTTTTTTTGTTCAATTTCCGCACTTGGCAAGTGTCCGTAGGGCCAGCCAGAAACAAGGCTCCATGGCGTGGTTATCAGAGGCAGTCAGGGGGAAGCTTCTCTCTGCAACGGCGGCCGCTTCGGGCTGCATTTCACGAGGTGAGCAGGGCTGTCAACGAGTTCGATCAGGCAAGGTAGTGGCTGGAGCCACTGCTCGGCTGATGATTAACACCCTCATCGTTTGTCATGTTCATCATCATCCCCGCTCATTTCTTTTTGCTGCAGTTGAACAAGAATAATTATCATCTATATCGATGGAGATGGATATTTACGCCCTGGTTAATTAAGCGGGGTGACGTGAAGGTAAATAGTGTGAAGGTGGGCGGTAACATCTGTAACCGGATGAGCGAATGTATCTCGAGTTAAATATGAACACTATGTTGAAGGCAGCCTTCCACCTTGCCTTTTCTCTCACCATTAATTTGAATGCAGATTCATGATGATGCGTAAACATATCCGTGAGCGCGATATTTTACTCACCAGCATCCAAGACAATAAAGAGTGGGGGGAGGTCATACTGATATGCATACCTCGGCGGCATCTTTTCATTAAGCGGTGTTAAACGTCAGGGAGGACAAGCGGGGTTGTGCTGTGTGGGCTCGCAGTAGAACGTGTCGCACTGAAGCGCAGGTAAAATGCAAACTGAAACCAACCGACATGAAGGTAAATCGTGCCGTGCAGGCCGTGCTTGCTACCGGTGGCAGCTGGCCGTGAGACAGTTCTGGTGTGGGGAGGAAAGTTAGGAGGTTGTCCCGTGGATGACTGCATGAAATATGCAATGAGATGAGTAAAGATATATTCAACGGATCATTTATTGGTGGGCATCAGTATTGTGAAATGAGCGGTATAGCCAAGATTTCAATCATGTTAATTTGGCTCACAGTGAAAGAGAGGATATGCGGTGATTAATTATTTAATATCCAATTAAGTTCATAAAATTTACGGTTTTGCTAAATATCCCTTAGGGGGTAATTAATTTCATTTGTGATGTGGCTCGCTATGAAAATAGGGGTAAGCCGGTCGAAATTGATAGAGATCAATACTGCAGGGTGGGTGAGTCCTTAGCATTTCCGCTATTAAGCATTTATCAAACAAGTGCTCACTACGGGAATAAGTAGAATGGTCGAGGATAATTTTTTATCGGCTCATGGGATTAATCGCCGTGATTTTATGAAATTGTGTGCCGGGATGGCCGCAACCCTGGGATTAAGTCAGCATGCCGTCGCCAAGATGGCCACCGCGCTCACCAGCCCCGAGCGGCCGCCGGTGATCTGGATTGGGGCGCAAGAGTGCACCGGTTGTACCGAATCGCTGCTGCGCGCCACGCACCCCACCATCGAAAACCTGATCCTCAACACCATTTCGCTGGAGTACCACGAGGTGCTCTCGGCGGCCTTTGGTCATCAGGCTGAAGAGAACAAGCACAACGCCATCAAGCGTTATAAAGGCAAATATGTGCTGGTGGTGGATGGCTCCATTCCGCTCAAGGATGGCGGCGTCTACTGCATGGTGGCCGGTGAGCCTATTGTCGACCATATTCGCCGTGCTGCCGCCGACGCGGCTGCGGTGATTGCCATCGGCTCCTGTGCCGCCTGGGGCGGAGTGCCTGCCAGCGGCGGCAACCCGACCGGTGCCGTCAGTCTCGAAGAAGCCCTCGGCAATATCAGCACTCCCATCATCAATATCCCGGGTTGCCCGCCCAATCCCCACAACTTCCTCACCACGGTTGCCTACTACATCACCTACGGCAAGCTGCCGGCGCTGGATAGCAAGAAGCGTCCGCTGTTTGCCTATGAGCGGCTGATCCACGAGAACTGCGAGCGCCGTCCGCACTTTGACGCAGGGCGTTTTGCCAAGGAGTTTGGTGATGAGGGCCACCGGCAGGGCTGGTGTCTCTACCATCTGGGCTGCAAGGGGCCGGAGACCTACGGCAACTGTTCAACTCTGGAGTTCTGCGATGTGGGCGGCGGCATCTGGCCGGTCGGCATCGGTCACCCCTGTTATGGCTGTAACGAGCAGGGGGTCGGTTTTAGCAAGGGGATCTTCCAGCTCGCCAAGGTAGAGAATCCGACTCCGAGGGTGGATAAACCCGATGTGAAGATCCAGGAGGGGGGCTATACCTCGCCCACCGCGACCGGCCTTATCGGTGGCGCCCTCGGGGTGCTGGTAGGGGTGAGTCTGATGACGGTGCGTGAACTCGGTCGCCAGCAGAAACGCCACGAAGCCGGGCAGCACCCATCACGGGAGGAGTAGCCGTGAACAGACGAAACTTCCTCAAATTCGCCTCCGTCGGCGCGCTGGCGGCGGGCACAGCCGTACCCGGCACCGCACTGGCGGCGGCCAAGAACAAGCCGCCCATTCCCGGCGCACTCGGCATGCTCTACGACTCCACCCTCTGCGTTGGCTGTCAGGCCTGTGTGGCGGAGTGTCAGCGCCTCAACGGCAACCCGGCCAATCCAGCCGGGGCGCAAACCTGGTCCAACAACGACAAGCTGACCCCCTACACCAACAACATCATTCAGGTGTGGAAGAGCGGCACTGGCGAGCACAAGGATCAGCTGGTGGATGGCTACGCCTACATCAAGAAGCAGTGCATGCACTGTGTCGATCCCAACTGCGTCTCTGTCTGTCCGGTGCAGGCTCTTAAAAAAGATCCCAAGACCGGCATCGTTCACTACGACCCGAGCGTCTGCACCGGCTGTCGCTACTGCATGGTGGGCTGCCCGTTCGATGTGCCCAAATATGACTACGACAATCCGCTGGGGGCGATCCACAAGTGCGAGCTCTGCAACCAGAAGGGGCTTGAGCGGATCGATCAGGGCAAGTTGCCCGGCTGTGTCGAGGTGTGCCCTACCGGCGCCGTCATTTTCGGCACCCGCGAGGAGCTGATGGCTGAAGCCAAGCGTCGCCTGCTGGCGACCCCAGGCAGTGAATATGCCTATCCTCGCCAGACCCTCTCTGCCAACGACCCCTACCTGCACGACGTACCCAACTACCAGCCTTACGTCTATGGCGAGAAGGAGGGGGGCGGCACCCAGGTGCTGGTGCTGGCCGGGGTGCCCTATACCAAGCTCGACATGCCCGACTTGCCGGAGCTCTCCTCCGGTGCCCGCTCCGAGCATATCCAGCACACCCTCTACAAGGGGATGGTGCTACCCATGGTGGTACTGACCGGCCTTTCGGTGCTCATTCGCCGCAACACCAAGAATGGTCACGATCACCATCATGATGATGGCCATGATCAGGGGAGTGCGCAGATCAAGGATCAGGGCACCACAAAGGGAGGCAAGGATCATGAGTAACCACAAGGCGTATCCCCTCGGCGGCAAGCTGGTCAGCTGGCCTGTGCTGGTGCTGGCCCCCTTTGCCGTGCTGTGCGGCATGTTGATCTTGAAACGCCTCGTCTTTGGGTTGGGCTCGGTCACCGATCTGAATGGCGGCTACCCATGGGGGCTCTGGATCTCGTTCGATCTCTTGATCGGTACCGGTTTCGCCTGTGGCGGCTGGGCGCTGGCCTGGGCGGTCTATGTGTTCAACCGGGGCGAGTATCACCCGCTGGTGCGACCGGCCCTGCTGGCGAGCCTGTTTGGCTACTCGCTGGGCGGCCTCTCCATCACCATCGACGTGGGGCGTTACTGGAACCTGCCGTACTTCTACCTGCCCGGTCACTTCAACACCTCCTCGGTGCTGTTTGAGACGGCGGTCTGCATGACCATCTATATCGGGGTGATGGCGCTGGAGTTTGCGCCGGTATTGCTGGAAAAGTTCGGTTGGAAGGCGTCACTCATTCGCCTCAACAAGATCATGTTCTTCGTGCTGGCGCTGGGGGCTCTGCTGCCCACCATGCACCAATCCTCCATGGGATCCTTGATGATCGTCGCGGGGGAGAAGATCCATCCGCTCTGGCAAAGCTACGAGCTGCTGCCGGTCTTTTCGCTGCTGACCGCCTTCATCATGGGTTTTTCCATCGTGGTGTTTGAGGGCTCTTTGGTGCAGGCGGGACTGGCGGGGCGGGGCCCCAACGAGAAGTCGCTCTTCTACAAGCTGACCCAGGTGATCGACATCTTCCTGATCCTGTTTGTGGCGCTGCGCTTTGCCGAGATCGTCATCCACGACAAGTCGGAGTATCTCTCCGAGTTCAACCGCTACTCCATCATGTTCTGGAGCGAGATTGCGCTGATGATCTTCCCGCTGCTGGTGTTCCACTGGGACAAGAGCCGCCGGGATTCGCGCATGTTGTTCCTGGGGGCCCTCAGCATGCTGCTGGGCGCC
Source organism: Aeromonas sp. R5-4 (assembly GCF_040908215.1). Lineage (NCBI taxonomy): Bacteria > Pseudomonadati > Pseudomonadota > Gammaproteobacteria > Aeromonadales > Aeromonadaceae > Aeromonas > Aeromonas sp. R5-4. The sequence goes on from NZ_JBFODG010000032.1 coordinate 62,207, forward strand.
GCCCTCTGGCGACTGGATTACTCCTTGCTCGCCTTCAACCCCGGCAATGGCTACCACTACTTCCCCTCCGCGGAGGAGGTGCTGATCTCTCTGGGCTTTGTTGCCATCGAGGTGTGTGCCTATTTGCTGTTGATCCGGCTCTTGCCGGTACTGCCATCACTTGAACGTGTTCACCAAGATTATCAGGCCCGAGGGAAAGCCAACGTATGAGCCAACGTATCACCATAGACCCCATCACCCGCATTGAGGGGCACCTGCGTATCGACTGCGAAATCGAAGGCGGAAAAGTGACCAAAGCCTGGTCGTCCGGCACCATGTGGCGCGGGATGGAGGAGATCGTCAAGGGCAACGACCCGCGCGATGCCTGGATGATAGTGCAGCGCATCTGCGGGGTATGTACCTCCATCCACGCCATCGCCTCGGTGCGGGCGGTGGAGAACGCCATCGGCGCCAAGGTGCCGGTCAACGCCCAGTACATCCGCAACCTCATCATCGCGGCCCACAACATCCACGATCACATCGTCCACTTCTACCAGCTCTCCGCGCTGGACTGGGTGGACATCACCGCGGCCCTTGAGGCCAATCCGCGAAAAGCGGCGGACATGCTCAAGGGGGTATCGACCTGGTCCCTCAACAGTGCCGACGAACTGACCAAGGTGCAGGATAAAATCCGCGCGCTGGTAGCGAGCGGCCAGCTTGGCATCTTTGCCAACGGCTACTGGGGTCACAAGGCGATGAAGCTGAGCCCGGAGGTGAACCTCATCGCCGTGGCCCACTATCTGCAGGCACTGGAGTGCCAGCGCGATGCCAACCGCATTGTCGCCATTCTCGGCGGCAAGACCCCGCACATCCAGAATCTGGCGGTGGGCGGCGTGGCCAACCCCATCAATCTGGATGCACCGAGTGTGCTCAACCTGGAGCGCTTGCTCTATGTGAAGAGCTTTATCGACCGGCTTGGCGAGTTTATCGAGCAGGTCTACAAGGTAGATGCTGCCATCATCGCCGCGCACTACCCCGAGTGGTTGCATCTGGGGCAGGGTGCCAAGCACTACCTGAGCGTGCCGGAGCTGCCCACCGATGCCAACGGTGGCAGCTTCCTGATGCCGGGCGGCTATATCGAGAATGGCAATCTGGCGGGTTATCGCCCCATCGAGAGTCATCAGGATGCCTGGCTGATGGATGGCATTGCCGAGAGCAACAAGCACGCCTGGTACAAGGATGACGAGCCTCTCAAGCCGTGGGAGGGCAAGACCGAGCCGAACTACACCGGTTGGCAGGATGACGGCAAATACTCTTGGGTCAAATCCCCCACCTTCTACGGCAAGGTGGTGGAGGTGGGGCCGCTCGCAGACCTCTTGGTGAAGCTTGCTGCCAAACACCCGGAGACGGTGGCGCACTTCGACCAGCTGAACGGCATCTACAAGGCGCTGACCGGTTCCGCCATCAAGACCGAGCAGCTGCACTCCACCATGGGCCGCATCATCGGCCGTGCGGTGCGCTGCTGCGTGCTCAAAGATACCCTGTCAAATCAGTGGAAGGCGCTGGTGGACAACATCGGCAAGGGGGACACTACCGCCTATATCAAGGCGGAGATCCCGGCGGACAAGGAGTTTCGCGGAGTGGGCTTTGAAGAGGCGCCGCGCGGCATGCTTTCCCACTGGGTCGTCATCAAGGGCGGCAAGATCGAGAACTATCAGGCGGTGGTGCCATCGACCTGGAACTCGGGCCCGCGCAATTTCAACGACGAGCCCGGCCCCTACGAGCAATCTCTGGTAGGCACCCCGGTAGCCGATCCGGCCAAGCCGCTGGAAGTAGTGCGTACCGTCCACTCGTTCGACCCCTGCATGTCCTGCGCTGTGCATGTGGTGGATACCCAAAATGGTGAAACGACTCAGGTGAAGGTGCTGTGATGAACACCCTGATCCTGGGCGTGGGCAACCTGCTCTTGAGTGACGAGGCCGTCGGCGTGCGCATCGTTGAGGCGCTGGGGCGCGAATACCGTTTCGCCCCCGGCATCGAGCTGCTCGACGGCGGTACCGCCGGCATGGAGTTGCTCGAAGCGATGGCCAGTCGCGATCACATCATTCTGGTGGATGCGGTGCGCAGCGGTAATCCACCGGGCACCGTCGTGACCCTGAAGGATGAGGAGATCCCGACCCTGTTTGGTCGCAAGATATCCCCCCATCAGCTGGGGCTGGCGGATGTGCTCTCGGCGCTGCACATGACGGGGGAGTCGCCCAAGCGGCTCACCCTGATCGGGGTCGAGCCTGAATCCCTCGAACCCCGCATCGGCCTCACCCCCGTGGTGGCGGCTGCCATGGGGGAGGCGACGGATCGGATTTTGACCCTGCTGGCTGCCGTTGGTGCGCCCGCCATTGCGCTCTCTGAGCAGGAGAAAGCTGAACAAGAGCAGGAGGGCCTATGGCGCAGTCCCATTTAAGCGAGGCTGAGAGAGTGCTGGAGATAGTACCGGAGACAGCGCAGGAGTTTGCCGGTTTTGCCAGCAATCCCTCGCCTCTGCTGGTAGCCCAGTACGAGCGGATCGCTCGCGAAGAGATGCAGGCGTTGCCCTTCTATCACGCCACCATGCCCATTGTGGCGGAGTGCGTGCTGTTTGAAGGACAGTGGCTCGGCTGCGTGCTCACCCCCTGGATGTTGAGCGTGGTGGTGCTGCCGGGGCCGGATCAGCTTTGGCCGGTACGCAGCAACAGCGATCGGCTCGCCCTGCAGCTCCCCTGTGGCAACATGACCTTTATGGTGGGTGAAATGCCCGAGACGGGACAGCTGCTGGCTTGCTCCCTGATGTCGCCGCTCGATCCCCATCTCGGTGCCGAGGAGGGGCGAGCACTGGTGAGCAGCACCCTCAAGATGCTGTTCTCCTTGCCGGTGCAGCAAGGGGCTGGCGGCGTGGATCTGGGTCGCAGACGGCTATTCGGTGCCCGGCGTGCTCAACCGGCATAGTCGCTAGGTTTCACGCGAAATCAAGTTTAGAATAGGGGGCCATTTTGGCCCCTCACTCCCATGTTCAGACACGCATTCCACCTCTTTTTTGAGTGATGATCCGTGAGTGGTACAAAACAAGAAGGATCCCCATGACTGTTCCACGCAATTCCCTTCGCCATTACTGTGGCACCAGTGCTGCCGCCCTGTTGACTCTGCTGCTGGGCACTGCCTCTCACGCGGCGCTGGCCGCAGCCCAACCTGTGCCTGCCGAGCTCAAGCTCGCCATCGGAGCTGAACCCACCGAAGGGTTTGACCCTCTGCTTGGCTGGAGCCACGGCAGCTACCTGCTGCTGCACAGCCCGCTGCTCAAACAGATTGCTGGCGATAGTGCCGATCTCAGTTGGCAGAATGTGCTCACCCAAGCGGTGACCCCGAACAAGGATGGCAAGGGGTGGCTCATTACCCTCAAGCCTGACCTGAAATTCTCCAACGGCGCGCCGCTCACCGCTGAAGATGTGGCCTTCACCTACAACAGCGCAGCTCAGGGTGGCGGCAAGATCGACATGGGCAACTTTGTCTCGGCCAAGGTGCTCTCATCCACCGAAGTTGCCATCACCCTGAGTGCCCCCCAGAGCACCTTCGTCAACGTGCTGGGATCCTTGGGCATAGTGTCGAAGAAGGATTACGACGCAAAAGCATATGCCCAAAAGCCGGTCGGTGCCGGCCCTTACCGGCTGGTGAGCTTCCTGCCCGGTCAACAGCTGGTGGTGGAGGCGAACCCCTATTACGCCGGCGGCAACAACGACTTCAAACGGCTGGTCTTTGTCTTTATCGATGAAGAGAGCGCCTATGCCGCCGCCCAGAGTAGCCAGCTCGATGTGGTGCGCATCGCCCCGTCACTGGCGCCAACCGCGTCTGCTTCCCTCAAGCTCTGGGTGCGGCCGAGCGTGGAGAACCGCGGCATCGTCTTCCCCATTCCGCCTGCTGGTGGCAAGGATGCCAAGGGTTATCCCATCGGCAACGATGTGACCTCGGACGTGGCGGTGCGCCGTGCCATCAACTACGCCATCGACCGCAAACTGCTGGCCGACCAGCTGCTGGAGGGGCATGCCATCCCCGCCTACAGCGCGGTAGAAGGCCTGCCCTGGCTAAACAAAGCCACCGCCTTCAAGGATGGCGATGCTGCCCACGCCAATGCCCTGCTAGACGAGGCGGGCTGGAAAATGGGCAGTGACGGCGTTCGCCACAAGGGTGACCTGCGCGCCGCCTTTACCCTCTGGTACACCAGCGGTGACAGCACCCGCCGGGATCTTGCGGAAGCGGTGCGGGCCATGCTCAAACCCATCGGCCTCGAGGTGAGCCTTAAATCCGGCAGCTGGGAGCAGGTGGAGCGGGAGATGCACGCCAATCCGGTGCTGATGGGGTGGGGGAGTCTGGATCCCATGGAGCTCTATCACCACTACCAGAGCGGCTCCGGTGGGGTGGAGTTCTACAACCCGGGCTACTACAGCAACCCTGTGGTAGATGACCACCTCAAGCAGGCGCTGGATGCCCCGAACTGGCAGGCGGCCGTGCCGTTCTGGCAGCAGGTGGAGTGGGATGGCAAGACCGGCGCCGGAGTGCAGGGAGATGCCGCCTGGGCCTGGCTGCTCAATGTGCAGCACACCTATCTCGCCAACCGTTGCATCGATCTTGGCAAGGGGGCGCCGGAAATCCACGGTAGCTGGTCACTCCTCAACAACCTGCAGGATTGGCGGTGGACGTGCCGTTAAGTTCGCCCTTGAGTCATTCAGGTTATCTGTTGCTAAAAGCCCTGCTGCGTCTGGCAGGGCTGTTATGTCTGGTCTCGGTCGCCACCTTTGTGCTGCTGAGTTACTCCCCCATCGACCCCATCAAGGCCTATATCGGCAACGATCTGCTCCATGTGCCACCGGAGCAGTACGCCCGCATCGCCGCCCGCTGGGGGCTGGATCAGCCGCTCTGGCTGCGCTATTGGCACTGGTTTACTCAGGTGCTGCAGGGGGATCTCGGTTACTCCATGCTCTATAACGCACCTGTGGGTGAGGTAATAGGCCAGCGCTTTGCTGCCTCCTTCCTGCTGCTGGCGGGTGCCTGGCTGCTCTCCGGCTGTTTCGGCATTCTGCTGGGCCTCTGCGCCGGTCGCTATCTCAATCACTGGCCCGATCGCCTTATCTGCCGCTTCGCCTACCTGCTCGCCTCCCTGCCCACCTTCTGGGTCGGCCTGTTGCTGCTCGCCCTGTTTGCGGTGCATTGGCCACTACTGCCGGTCTGCTGCGCCTGGACGCCGGGTCTCTCCGCCGATGAGGCAGATTGGGCTATGCGAGCGCGCCATCTGTTGCTGCCGGTGACGACCCTGGCGCTGCTCGGGGTGGGCAACATTGCCCTGCATACCCGGGCGCGGGTGGCCGAGGTGCTGGATAGCGACTTTATCCGCTACGCCCGCGCTCAGGGCGATGGCGGCTGGCCCATGCTGCGTTTTCATGTGCTGCGCCATGCCCTGACCCCAGCGATCTGCCTGCAGTTTGCCTCCCTTGGCGAACTGATTGGCGGATCGCTCTTGGCCGAGAAGGTCTTCTCCTACCCGGGGCTCGGCCAGGCCACCGTGGATGCGGGGCTCAGGGGCGATATTCCCCTGCTGATGGGAATCGTGCTCTTTTGCACCCTGCTGGTCTTTATTGGCAACACTGTGGCCAGTTTGCTGCTGGCGCGCATCAATCGGGGTTGGGAGGGCGAGCATGCTGTTTAATCCGTTTCCCTCGATACTGCGGCTGGGTTTTGCCCTGATCGGATTGGCGCTGCTGGCCACTTACGGCTGGAGCCTCTCTCATCAGGATGTGCCGATGGATCTGCTGGCGCGCCAGCAACCTCCCTCGCTGACCCACTGGTTCGGCACCGATCAGATGGGGCGGGATCTCTGGTTGCGGGCTTTTCAGGGCACCCTCACTAGTCTGGAACTTGGCATCAGCACTGCGCTCTGTAGCGGGTTGCTGGCAATGGTGGCGGCCAGCGTATCGCTCGTTCACCCCAGATGTGATGCGGCGGTGCGAATGGTGATCGACGCCATGCTGGCGCTGCCCCATATGCTGCTCTTGATCCTTATCTGCTTTACCGTGGGGGGCGGCATGCGCGGGGTGATCCTGGCGGTGGCGCTCACCCACTGGCCCAAGCTGGCGCTCATTCTCTGTGCCGAGGCGCGGCGGATCGCCTGCAGCGACTATGTGGTGCTGGCCCGTTGTCAGGGGATGGGGGCGCTGCGTCGCTGGCGCATTCACCTGTTGCCGGGGCTGTTGCCTCAGTGGTTTATCGGCACCCTGCTGATGTTTCCCCATGCGGTGCTGCACAGCGCGGCCTTGAGCTTTCTCGGCTTTGGTCTGGCGGCCCACGAGGCCTCGCTGGGCCTGCTGCTGGCCGATGCCCTGCGTTATCTGGCCGGCGGTGGCTGGTGGCTGGCCCTCTTCCCGGGACTGATGTTGTTGCTGCTGGTACTGCTGTTTGATCAGGCTACCCGCGCTTTGCAACAGCTGCTGTGGCACAGGAGTGAACCATGCTGAGTTTTGATCAGGTGACCATAGAGGCGGCCCACTACTCCTGGCTGGGGCGGCGCAGCTGGCGGCCTTTGCTGACCGATATCAGCCTGCAACTGGCGCCGGGGGAGATAGTGGCGCTGGTGGGGGGGAGCGGCGAGGGCAAGAGCCTGTTGTTGCAAAGCGCTCTGACTCTGCTGCCGGACAATCTGCGGATGCGCGGCACCATCTCCCTCGATGGCACGCCTCTGTGCGATGCCAGTAGGGCCCGTTTGCGCGGGCACACCCTCTGCTATGTGCCACAGGGGGTGAGCGCCCTCAATCCACTGTTGACGGTGGAGCGTCAGCTGGGACGTGCGGCACGCCTCTGCGGCCAGAGCGGTTCTCGCGAGCGGCTCGGCGAGCAACTGCTGCGCTACCAGCTGCCCGCGACCACCCTGGACAGGTACCCGCGCCAGCTCTCCGGCGGCATGGCCAAGCGCATTCTGGCCTGCACTGCGGCGCTCGGCGGTGCCCGCTACATTCTGGCAGACGAGATCACCGCCTGGCTCGACGAGGGGCTTGCCTGTCTGCTGCTCGGCCAGTTGCGTGAATTGGCCAATCAGGGCAGCGGCATCCTCTGGGTGACCCACGATCTGGCGCTGGCAGCCCGCTTTGCCGATCGCATAGTCGCGCTGCATCAGGGGCAGGTGAGCGATACCTTGAGCTGCCACCATCTGCGCCAGGGGCAGGGGAGCGAGATGCTCAGAGCCCACTGGCAGGCGCTGCCGGAGTTCAACGCGCTCTTCTCTGTGTCGGAGGTTTCCTGATGTTGGAAGTACAAAACCTCACCATCGCCCAGGGGGAACGTCCCCTTTGGCAGGGTTTATCGCTGACGGTGAAAGCGGGGGAGCGGCTCGGCATCTCCGCCCCGAGCGGCCATGGCAAGACCACGTTGGGGCGGGTATTGGCCGGTTGGCAACCGGTTGGGGCCGGCGGGCAGATCCTGCTGGATGGGCAGCCGGTGCCTGAACAGGTAAAAGGTTATAACCCCATCCAGCTGGTGCCCCAGCACCCGGAACTCACTTTCAATCCCTATCGCACCACCGGGCAGGCGCTCTGGGATGTATGGCGCCCTGATGACGCCATGCTTGCCCGCTTTATGGTCAAGCCTGAATGGCTCGGTCGTAAACCTGGCCAGCTCTCCGGTGGTGAGCTGGCCCGCATCGCGCTGCTGCGCGCCCTCGATCCCCGCACCCGACTGCTGATTGCCGACGAGGTGACTGCCCAGCTGGATCCGCAAATTCAGCGCCAGCTCTGGCGGGAGTTGATGATTGAGTGCGAACAGCGCGGGCTTGGTATGCTTGTCTTCAGTCACCAGCAGGCACTGCTGCGCCAGATCTGCCACCGGGTGCTGCACTTTGGTGAGGTGCAGCCCGAATCTGGGGAGCTGACCGAAAGCGCAGCTTGAGAGTTGGTTCCCCCTCATCCCTAGCCCTTCTCCCGCAAGGGGAGAAGGGAGCAGACGGTGACTCTCCCCAAGCTTGGGGGCACAAGCTGGTTGTTATGCTCGCAGTGCGCGTACTTCGAACTTATTGCCAGCATCCACAAACCGGTTCCCTCTCCCTGGGGAGAGGGCCAGGGTGAGGGGACGCGAGTATGAGTCGCTGGCCATTCTGTACAGAGAGAACCGTTGGCAAAGCGCGCAGATAAAAGAGAGGGAGGCATCAGCCTCCCTCTTTTGCTGTCCACCGTTAGCAACGGCGTTTAACCGGTTTATGTTCAGGCCGTGGCCAGCCAGTTGAGCCAAGCATCCATCCCTTCGCCTGTGGTGGCGCTGACCTGGATCACCTGAATATAGGGGTTGACCCGTTTGGCGTTCTCGATGCAGCGGGCCACGTCAAAGCTGACGTAGGGCAGCAGATCAATCTTGTTGATTACCATCAGCTGGGCGGCGGCAAACATGTCCGGGTATTTCAGCGGCTTCTCTTCCCCCTCGGTGACCGAGAGGATCGCCACCTTGTACTTCTCGCCGAGATCGAAGCTGGCGGGGCAAACCAGATTGCCGACGTTCTCGATAAAGAGGATGCCCCCTTCATTGGCAGGCAGCTGGTGGCAGGCGTCGTGGACCATTTTGGCGTCCAGATGGCAGCCCTTGCCGGTGTTGATCTGCACGGCAGGGACGCCGGTGGCACGGATGCGATCCGCATCGGCACTGGTCTGTTGATCCCCTTCGATCACCGCGCAAGGCCGCTTGTCGGCCAGCTGGCGCAGGGTTTCGCATAGCAAGGTGGTCTTGCCTGAACCCGGGCTCGACACCAGGTTAAGCACCAACTGGGCCGCCTCGTCGAAGTGCTCGCGGTTATGGGCCGCCAAGGCATTGTTCTTGGCCAGCACATCCATCTCGATGGCGATCAGCTGGCGCTGCCCCATGCCGGGCACCGACAATCCCGCTTCCCCTTTGCCGTAGTGCAGATCACCCTGCTGATGGTCATGGTCATGGTCATGGTCATGGTCATGGTCATGGTCATGGCTGTGATCATGGGGATGCGCGTGGGAATGGCCGTGGTCATGAGAGTGGGCATGTTCATGATGATGGTCGTGGGGGTGATCTTGGTGGTGCTCATGGGGCTGATCATGCCCCTCATGGCTTATGGGAGCCCGCACCCCGTGGTAGTGGTGATGGACATCCCCCTGATGGTGATAGTGGTGGTGAATGATCAGGGTGCGCGGCGCGCTCTGCTCGTGATCATGATGGTGATGGGCGTCATGAGCATGATGATGGTCGTGCTTATGATCATGTTCGTGATGATGCTCATGATCGTGCTCATGGCCGGCAATCCGCGCTTGGCCGCATCCGCATACGCTACACATATCAACTTACCTCGATGTCGGTGATGCGCAGGCTATCGCCCTGCGCGACTCGTAATTTGTATCCGCCGCACTCGGGACAGGCCTGCCCGCGCTCGGTGAGGGTGACCGTCTGGTTGCAGTCGTAACACCAGGCCTCTGCCGCCTGATGCTGAAAGTGCAGCTGGGCTCCTTCGACGGCGGTGCCCTTGGCGGCCGCCTCGAAACAGAAGGCAATGGTGTCCGGGTCGACGCAGGAGAAGCTGCCGACCTCGAGCCAGAGGGCGGTCACCCTGGTAAAACCCCGCTGGGTGGCCTGCTCGGCTGCCAGATCTATGGCGGCCATGGCCAGAGACATTTCGTGCATGGTGGCTCCTTAACCGATATGGAGAGGAGCAGTGACTCCTCCCTGTAATTGACGGAACGGCATGGCCGATCAACAGATCCGCGGCAGCAGCTCCCCTTGCGGCAGCTCCAGATAACGGCGACTGCCCCAGGGGTTGTTGAGGATCACCTTGTGGCGATCGCTTGCCTGCACCACGCCGATCTGACTGGCTGCGGGGTTGAATTGCCGCAAGATGCCCAGCGCGTCCTGCGCCTGTTCGGCTGGCAGGGCCAGCACCATGGTTCCCTCGTTGGCGAGATCATGGGCCTCGAAGCCGTAGAGCTCGCACAGGCCACGCACCGGATCGCACACCGGAATGGCGGACTCCTCCAGCTCGATGGCAACGCCGGAGGCGCTGCTCCACTCGTTGAGCACGGCGGCAAGGCCACCGCGGGTGGCGTCGCGCAGGGCATGAGGGGTAATGCCCGCCTGCAGGAGCGCTTCTACCTGCGGCCAGAGGGTGGTGCAGTCGCTCTTGAGATCAGATCCCAGTTGCAGGGCGTCACGGGCCATCAGGATGCAGGCGCCGTGGCTGCCGATATCCCGCGATACCAGAATGGCATCACCGGCCTTGAGGTTGCGTACCGAGATGCCCCGGCTCTGTTCGGGCTGGGGGAAGGTGCCGACCCCGCTGGTGTTGATAAAGATCTTGTCGGCCGCCCCCTTGGGCACCACCTTGGTGTCGCCGCAGACGATGCGGGCGCCGCTCTTGGCCAGCTCCGCGGCCATCGACTCGACGATGCGGGCCAGATCGGCGTAGGGGAAACCCTCCTCGATGATAAAGCTGCAGCTCAGATACTCGGGCTTGGCCCCCATCATGGCGAGATCATTGACCGTGCCGGCGATGGCCAGCTTGCCGATATCCCCTCCCTCGAAGAAGAGCGGCGAGACGGTAAAGCTGTCGGTGGTGAAGGCGACGGGGCCGTTCACCGGCAGCAGGGCGGCATCTTCACCGCGCAACAGGATCTCGTTGCCAAAGTGGCGAAAGAAGAGCTGGTTGATCAGCTGGTTCATCTCCACGCCGCCGCCGCCATGGCTTAACTGAATTTCTCTCATTGGATCCCCATATATCGGTAGTAGGCATTGCAGGCCCCTTCGGAGCTGACCATGCAGCTGCCCATGGGCTGGGTCGGGGTGCAGCCCCGGCCAAAGACTTTGCACTGGTTCGGTTTGGCCAGGCCGCGCAGGATATCGGCGCACTGGCACGCCTTGTGGTCATCGATGGGAGTCTGATTGAGCTGGAAGTGGCGCTCCGCATCGCGCTTGGCAAAGGCATCCCGCAGGCGCAGGGCAGAGGCGTTGATATCCCCCAGACCTCGCCAGCGAAAGTGCTCGCGGGTCTCGAAAAAGCGCTCGACCAGCCGCTGGGCGGCTTTATTGCCACTGGCAGTGACGGCGCGGCTGTACTGCACCTCCAGCGCGTAGCGACCCTCCACCTTCTGGCGCACCATCATCAAGAGTGCCTCCATCACATCCACCGGTTCGAAGCCACTCACCACCACCGGCACCTGATAGCGATCGACGATGGGCAGGTAGATATCGGCGCCGGTGATGACGCTGACGTGGGAGGGGCCGATAAAGGCGTTCACCTTGGCCACCCCGTCGGCCATCACCGCATGAATGGCTGGCGGCACCAGCACATGGTTGATATGAAACAGCAGATTCTCGACCCCTTGCTCTTCAGCGGCACCCAGCAAGGCGGCCGTCATGGGGGTGGAGGTCTCGAAACCGATGGCGAAGAAGACCACGGTTTTTTCCGGGTTCTCTTTGGCGATACGCAGGGCATCGAGGGGGTCATAGACCGGACGGATATCGCTCCCCTTGGCCCGCTGCTGGGCCAACGTGCCTTTGGAGCCCGGTACCCGGATCATGTCCCCCAGGGTGACCAGAATGACGCTGGGCTGGCGGGCGAGCTCGATAGCCTGATCGATGCGCTCTTTGGGCATGATGCAGACCGGGCAGCCGGGGCCGTGGACAAACTCGATGCTGGCGGGCAGCAGCTGGTGCAGGCCGTACTTCATGATGGTGTGGGTATGGCCGCCACACACCTCCATCACCCGCAGCGGTTCGGGGAGTAATTTGGCCAGTTCGGTGATCTGGGCGGCGAGGGCGCGGATCACCTCGGGCTGACGAAAGCCCTGAAAGAGATCATTCAAGGTCAGCATGGCAAGATATCCTGCTCTGGCATCAGGGCCACCATCTGGCGGAAGCTCTCCAGGCTGGCCTGCGCCTCCTCTTCGTCAATCTTGCTCATCACAAAGCCGATATGGAGCAGCACATAGTCGCCAATGTTGAGAGGCTCTTCGAGCAGCATGCAGCTGACGCGCCGCTGCACCCCCAGGGTATCGACGGTGACGCAGTTATCTTCGGGGTGCAGTTGCACCACCTGAGAGGGGATGGATAGACACATGGATTTCAGGACTCCGACAAGGTGGCACAACCGGTTGTGACAGGCTGGTGCGTGGCAAGATGGTGGATGGCAAACCAGAGCTGACCGGCGGCGATGCCACCGTCATTGAGCGGCAGGGTTTCACTGGTCAATACCTGCCGACCGGCTGCTTCGAGCGCGGGCACAAGCTGGTCCATCAGCACCCGGTTTTGAAAGACGCCGCCCCCGAGCGCCACCGGATAGCCGGGGAAGCGTTCGGTAAGGGCGATGACCAGATTGCTGATGGCGCGGATAAAACCGGCGGCCAGGCTGGCGGTGGCGGTGCCTTTGCGCCGCTCGCTGACAAGGGTATGGATCAGCTCGGCCCACTCGATATGCAGTGGCCCTTCCGCTGATTGGCTGAGATCAAAGGCGAGGGGAAAGGGCTGTTCATCGGGTGCCAGCTGCAAGGCAGCCGCCTCCAGCAAGAGTCCCGCTTCGCCCTCGTAATCGGGGGTATCGATCACCCCCAAGAGCGCCGCCACCGCATCGAACAGCCGACCGATGGAACTGGTGTAAGGGGCGTTGCGACCAAGGCACCAGAGCTGGTGCAGGTTGCTGATCCGCTTAAGGGGCAGTTGCTTGATCAACGGAATATCGAGGGTGCTGATCTGCTCCACGTCATATGACTCAAACAGCAGTCCCAGCAGCTGGCGCACCGGCTCGCGGATGGCCGCCTCGCCGCCGATCAGCTTGAAGGGTTTGAGGTGGGCAACCCGCTCAAATCCCTGAACGTCTGCGATCAGCAGCTCGCCGCCCCAGAGGGTGCCGTCATCGCCAAGGCCGGTGCCGTCAAAGGCAACCCCCAGCACCGGGCCCGTGATGTCGTGCTCGGCCATCACCCCCAGCAGGTGGGCGTGATGGTGCTGCACCTCGAGGTGAGTGGCACCCTGATCGCGGCAATAGCTTTTGGCCCACTGGTGGCTGAGGTAGCCGGGGTGGCGATCCGAGACCAGCAGTTCTGGCTTGAGATCGTAGAGTTCGCGAAAGGTGGCCAGGGTCTGCTCGAAGTGCTCCTGCATCGGCAGGCTGTGCAGATCGCCAATATAGGGGCTGTAGATGCGCTGGCGGCCGAAGGCGAGCGCCAGCTGGTTCTTCTGTTGCGCCCCGACCGCCAAGAGCTGCACCCTGACCGCCTCTTTCAGGCTGGGAGTGCAGGGGGCATAGCCCCGGGCGAGGCGCAACGTCTGGCGCCGCCCGCCTGCCCACTGCACCAGACTGTCGTCGCACGGGTGCAGGATGGGGCGGTTGTGATCCAGGATGCCGTCAATCTCGCTGCCGAGTTCCCTGACCACCGCCTCACATTCGATAAGGATCGGGCTGCCGCGACCATTGGCGCTGGTGGCCACCAGCGGCATGGCGCAGGCATCCAGCAGCAGCTGATGGAGCGGGGTATAGGGGAGCATAACTCCAAGGTAGAGGATGCCGGGGGCGATCCCCTCGGCCAGCGGCGCGGTTGTCAGTCGGGATTCTGAGAGCCGATCATCGTTAATGCGCTTGCGCAGCAAGGTGATGGGTCTGGCCTGAGAGGTGAGCAGCTTCCACTCTGCCTCGCTGCCGGTGACATGCAATTTGGCCTCGGCAAGGGAGCCCATCATCACCGCCAGCGGCTTGCGCGCGCGCCGCTTGAGCATTCGTAATCTGGCCACACTCTGTTCATTGCGGGCATCACACATCAGGTGATAACCCCCCATCCCCTTGACCGCAATAAGCTTGCCCGCCTGCAGGGCGCTTGCAGCTGCTTGCAGGGCATCCTCGCGCTCGGCCAGCGCATCGCCGTGGCCGCTGCGCCAGGTCAGATGCGGCCCGCACTCGGGGCAGCTCACTGGCTGGGCGTGGTAGCGTCTGTCCAGCGGGTTTTCATAGGCCGCCGCACAGCGCCGGCACATGGCAAAGCCTGCCATGGCGGTATGGGGTCTGTCGTAGGGGAGGCGTCGGATGATAGTGTAGCGCGGGCCGCAGTGGGTGCAGTTGGTAAAGGGGTAGTGGTGGTGGCGATCTGCGGGATTGGCCACATCCGTGGCGCACGCCTCGCACATCCCCTGATCCGGCGAGATGGCGACCGTGGCCGCGCTTTGCTGCTGGCTCGCTTTAATTCGAAACTGGCCATGATATTGGCCATCGAAGTCGGGATCATGAGCGAAGGGCAGTTCCCGCTCGCTGAAATGATCGATGCGGCTAAGCGGCGGCGCCAGTTCCCGCAGTTCGCGAGCAAAGCTGGCCAGCTGCTCAGGCGATCCTTCGGCACCTATGGTGACGCCGTTGGCATCGTTCAACACATAACCGGCAAGGCCGTGGCGCAGCGCCAGCCCATAGACGAAGGGGCGAAAGCCGACCCCCTGTACGATGCCGTCGATATGAAATTCGCGGCGCAGCCGGTTGGCCACAGGATTGGCAGACACAGAGGGGGCGATGGTGGCGCTCATGCCGGCTCCATCTCATCTTGAGTCTGCGGCAAACGCAGCACCCGGCGCTCGTTCTCCTCGCGCCGCACCCAGCCATCCATTTCCATGCGCAGGCAGAACGGAATGGCGTATTTGCGCGACAAACCGGTGATCTCCTTGAGGGATGCCATGTCGATCAGATCTCCCACCTGCTGGCCCGCCAGCACGGCGGCGACCATCTGGTTGTAAAGCTCGGCGTCGTAGTAGATGGGGCCATCGAGCTGCACCAGATACTTGAGTCGCGCCAGATTGCGCAACTGCTTTTGCAACGCGCCTTTTTGCAGCAAGCCCTGCTGCAGGGCCGCGGGCAGCTTGCGGGTGATAAAGGGGTCCAGCTCCACGCCGCCGGGGCCCAGTTTACCGGGCTCATAACCCTCCTTGCCTTGATCTCGCACCACCTTGAGCACCAGCTGTGCCTCTTCCCCCAGATCATCTTCCGACTCGCCGCAGCCCGGCTGCCACTTGTCATGGTGCAGGCGAATTAGCTGCTCGCTCTTGAGCTGCTGGAGCAGGGCTTGCATGACCGGCAGGGCGATGCCAAAGCGGGTTGCCAGCTCGGCGGCGCTAAGCGGTTCGCTGGCCAGGGTCGCGAGCAGCTGGTCGCGGCTTTGGGCCAGCCAGCAGTTATCCAGCAGCCACTCACCGAGGGGGGTGACCTGCTCTGGCCGCTGGTCAAAGCGGCTGGCCAGCACATAGCCATTGAGCCCCAGCTGCAAGGCTGCAGGGTTGTAGCGCTCCAAGTCATCAGGCAGCTCACCCAGCAGGGCGTGCAGCGCCTTGCGTCTGGCGGGATGGATGTCGCCGCACCAGACGATGCGGGCGCCGTGCAGCAGTTCGCTGCTGCCGTGGCGAATGATGGCAAGCGGCTGGCCAAAGAAGCAGGGGATGGGGCTGGTAAAGATCAGCCGCGCCAGCCGGGTATCCTTGATGGGCAGCTCTTTTATAGGTGCCTCTTTTATCGGCACACAACGGGCCCGGCCATGCCAGCTGCCGAGGGCTACTTCCACCTCCTGCGTGCGTAGCGCCTTGTCGCTCAGGCTCTCGGTGTTGAGTCGCACGATAAGGTGGGTTGCCGCCTCGCACTGGCCCGCCGCGCTGGTGAGGCAGTGACCGCGGGCCACTTCCTTGTGGGGCACTTTTTTAAGGCCCACAGCTACCCGGCAGACGGCGCCAATCTCGTCGACGCTCTGGTGATAGGCCTGCAGGGAGCGCACCTGCACCTCCCGATCGGCAGGGTAGAGGCGCAGCTTGTCCCCCACCTTGAGGCTGCCCTGCTGCAAGGTGCCGGTAAGCACGGTGCCGGTACCGTTGGCGGTAAAGACCCTGTCCACATACAGTCGCGGGGCGCTCTGTTCGCGGGCAGCGTGTGAGGCTGGCAGATCGGCAAGCTGGCGCACGATGGCGGCGTGCAGGGCAACCATATTGGCGCCGGTTTTGGCGCTGACGCTGACGATGTCGGGCACCATGCCGCTCTCGTCCATTACCCGCTCCAGCAGGCTCTCCTCCAACAGCAAAAGCTCGTCGGGGGAGACCAGATCGCACTTGTTGATGCAGACCAAGAGACGCGGCACCCCCATCGCCTTGAGCAGGCGCAGGTGATCGCCGGTCATCGGCATCCACCCCTCGTCGGCGGCGATGACCAGCAGCACCAGATCCAGACTCCAGAGCCCCGCCACCATGTTGCGGATATAGCGCTCGTGGCCGGGTACATCGATGACGCCTATGGTGTTGCCCTGACCGTCGTCGAAGTGGGCAAAGCCGAGATCCTGGGTCATGCCGATGGCCTGCTCATGGGCTCGGGCGGTGGTGATGCCGGTGAGGGCCTTGATCAGCAGGGTCTTGCCGTGATCCACGTGGCCGGCAAGACCGATAACGGCGCGATAGGGGGTCATGGGATCAGGGCTCCTCGGTCACAGTGATCGGAGTGGGCAGCAGCAATTCCTTGAGTTGGGCGATCAGCAGTTCCATCTCGGTCGGCAGCAGGGTCGCCATATTGAGCAGCACCTTCTGCTGGCGCACCGTGGCGATGACCGGCACTGGCAGTTCGCGCAGGGCGTCGAGCAACTGCTGGGCCGGACGCGGGTCGGTGCATTCGAGCGCAGGGGCCGGGTAGAACTCGTCCGGCAAGGTGCCGCCGCCCACCACCAGCTGGGCGGGGACCGGCACAAAGCAGCCGGGCAGGGCGGCCATAAGCTGATCTGCTCTCGCCTGCATGGCGGCCGGGTTGCTCAAGGTGCGCTGGGCAATACCCTCACCGATGGGGGATTTGTTGAGCTTGTGGATGAGCAGGCGTTCGAGCAGGGAGTAGACGATGCGGCTCGGGCGGAAGGTGCGCATCATGGGGTGCTTTTCCAGCCGCTTGATAAGGTCGCTGCGGCCGCTGATGATGCCCGCTTGCGGGCCCCCCAAGAGCTTGTCGCCTGAGTAGCAGACCAGATCTGCCCCCGCCTTGATGTACTGGCGCACCGAGGTTTCATCCGGCGCAAACTCTTCGCTGGTCAAGCCGGAGCCCTGATCCACCGCCAGCACCACATGCTCGGGCAGGGCGCGGGCCACCTCGCCGATATCGGGGGATTCGGTAAAGCCGCGAATGGCGAAATTGGATCTGTGCACCATCAGCACCAGCGCGGTCTGATCGGTGATGGCATCGAGGTAATCTTTGGCGGTGGTGATATTGGTGGTGCCCACCTCCACCAGTTTGGCGCCGGAGAGGGCCAGAATGTCGGGGATGCGAAAGCCGCCGCCAATCTGGATCTGCTCGCCGCGCGAGACAATCACCTCGCGCCCCTTGGCCACCTCCTGCAGCAGCAAAAAAAGCGAAGCGGCGTTGTTGTTGACCACCAGCGAATCCTCGGCCTGGGTGAGGCAACGGAGCAGGGGGGCGATCAGCCCCTTGCGCCCGCCGCGTTTGCCGGTGGCGAGATCCAGCTCCAGATTGTTGTAGCCGGTGTTGAGGTCGCGCACCTCGTCCCACAGCTCGTGACTTAATGGCGAGCGCCCCAGATTGGTATGCACCAGGGTGCCGGTGGCGTTGATCACCCGGGTCTGACGCTGGCGCAACTGCTGCCGGCAGCGCTTGGCAATCAGCGCCTCGATCTGCTCGGGGGCAACGCCATGCAGGCGAAAATCTTCGCTCTGGCGCAGCTCGCTCAGGGTCTCGCGCACCGCCTGAGTCACTAGCGGGCGGCTCAGCACTTCGATAAAACCGGTGAGAAAGGGTTGCTGCAGCAGCTGTTCTACTTGCGGCAAGCGGCGCGTTTGTTGCTGGCCGGGCTGTTGCTGAGAATCTGGCTGTGAATCGTCGGCAGCCGTACCTGATGCGGGCTGGCGATGGGGGATGGCTGGCGCGTGAGACGAGTTCGGCATGGGATTACCAGTGCAGTGCGTGGGTTCGGGATGCGCACCGGTTTGCCGATAGAGAGGCCGAGCTGACGGGTTATGGCACTACTGGCGATTTGCGGATGAGTGCAAACTGGATGCATCAATGAGCGGGTATAAATTAATGCTGCATCGATGCTGATAAATTAATTTTTGGCCAGCGAGATAACCTGAGTTCGGATTATATTGGCAAGCGGCAAGCACCTTTTTTAAGGTATTACTTCAAACATATTGAACAAACAATGGAAATAACATCCAGGCCGAAAAATTCAGCGAGAGAGTGTTTGTTCAATAGATAAAATTGGCGGAAGAGGCAGGAATCGAACCTGCCAAAGCCTTCTCGGCTCACATCGGTTTTGAAGACCGAGGAGGCCACCAGACCCCATCAACTTCCGTAACGGTCGCCATTTTGTGGCAAATTTCTGTGACTGGCAACGCTTTTTTTGTCATAAAAAAGCGAGGGTTAGCGATTTTTTGAAAAAATCAAAGAACCTTGTTTTATATCAAGTTCAGCACAATTAGCCCGATGTTTTTAATTTAACACCGGGCCTCGATCACATTGCCGTAACCGTCGGTCAATAACGGTCGTTAACAACTCGATAAATAATCACCGCTTGGCGTTGGCAATATTCCACTGATCCAGTTTATCTATTAACAGACTGGTGTCACTGGCGGCATCAAGATGCTGATAAAGATAATCCATCGCCTCGCTCACCATCTCGGTCATCGGGAAGGAGAACGCCACGATGGCCGGTTGTACCCCGACAAAGATCACCTCGGGGACAAAGGTCTTGAGTTCGTCGATCAGGAAATTGAGCGGCATATTATGGGTCGAGAAGATAAACATCTCGGCGATGGTCTCAGGGGGGATCACCTGCAGGGTTCCCGCCTTCTCGCCGATCTCGGCGGCATCCACCAGCACCACCCGCTCCGGTTGCAGCTCCCGCACCTTGTAGACCACATTTTCCGGCGCGATGCCGCCGTCGATATGGATCCAGCCGGGCAGGGGGGCGGCTTGCAGTTTGTCGGCAAGATAGGGGCCGGCACCGTCGTCCCCCATCATGGCATTGCCCACGGTCAACACGAGATTGCAGCCCATCAGCGGCTCCTTACCATCAGGTACATATGGGGGTCGTTATAGAGGGTGGTGAGCTGATCCATAAAGGTGTTGGTCCAGCCCAGCTCCTGCTCATCGAGCAGATTGTCGGCTTTGCGCAGTCGGTCGAAGGCGCAGGCCAGCATATGGCAGTGCTCGCGATAGATGGTGATCTCGCCAAAGGTGAGAAACCCCTCCATCTTGCGGCGTGCTTCGCTCCCCTCTGGCAGCTTGGCCACCCAGTCGCGATAACCGGTCAGCGAGCAGACCAGGTCTGCTCGCAGGCAATCGACAATGCCGAGGTGGTGGCCGATGGCGAGGCTGTAGTACATCACCTCTTTGGCTTCCTCGGGGACGTCGAACTGCTCGTCGACGAACTTGCGCGACAAGCGGTAGAAAAAAACCTCGTCAGCCATGCACCGCCTCTCCCTTGCCGGCCGCCCGGTTGAGGCAGGCGTTTGCGAGGTTGTTGACGATCTCCGAGAGGCGCGGATCGTCGTGCTGATCGAGGTAGCTCTGGATGCGCAGATCCACATCCTGCTGGGTCGCCCCTTCGAGCAGGGCCATAAACTCGTCGGCGATGATCCGCCCCTGACGATAACCGGCCATGCGGCGCGCTTCGCGCTCGATCATCACCCGAATTTCATTGGGGATGCCGGTGTGGCGCAGCTCGACCCGCTCACCCGGTTGCACCTCGTGGCTGGTGGCTTTGAGTTTCTGTTCCAGCAGACCGAGCGCCACCGCAAAGCCGTAGATGGTGGCTGCCGGTGTGGGGGGGCAGCCGGGGATATAGACATCCACCGGCACGATTTTGTCGGTGCCGCCCCAGACGCAGTAGAGGTCGTGGAAGATGCCGCCGTCACAGCCGCAGGCGCCGTAGGCGATGCAGATCTTGGGATCGGGTGCCGCCTCGTAGGCGCGCAGGGCCGGTACCCGCATCGCCCGGGTCACCGCGCCGGTAAAGAGCAGGATGTCGGCGTGGCGGGGAGAGGCGACCACCTTGATGCCGAAACGCTCGGCATCGAACAGCGGGGTGATGGTGGCGAAGATCTCGATCTCGCAGGCGTTGCAGCCGCCGCAATCGACCCGGTAGACATAGGCCGAGCGGCGAATGTCTTTGAGCAGGGTCTTCTTGAGTTTGGTGATCTCGGGATCCTGTGCCAGCGGCACGGCGCGGGTATGGGCATGGCCGACAACCGGTTCTATGCCTTTGATCTTGCTCATCACATCCACTCCTGTTGTGTGGCTATCGGTGTGATCAGGGCCGAGTCAGGCTGGCTCAGCATGCTCTGTTTTCGTTTGCAGTCGGGGCAGTGGTGCAGCCGCTCCGGGGTAGTGAGCGGCGTGCCCGCCTGCTTGAGGGTGTCCTCCACCAGCGCCACCAGCTTGCTCGGGGCAAAGTAGGTGCCGCACAGGGTGCAGGGGGCCAGCGCGAAGCGCGCCTCCTCATAAAGATCCGCCTTGTTGGTCACCGCCAGTTCGAACTCGGGGGAGAGGGCGATGGCGCGGGTCGGGCAGACCTCCTCGCAGCGGCCGCAGAAGATGCAGCGCGCCATGGAGATCTCCCAGCGCCGTTCGCCGGTCTCCATATCCACTTCCATCACCAGCGCGTTGGCCGGGCAGGCCTTGGTGCAGGCGGCGCAGGCGATGCACTGATCCGCCTGATATTTCGGTTTGCCGCGAAAATCCCGGTTCACCTCGTAAGGGGCGAAGGGGTACTTGGCGGTCGGGGTGCCAGCCTTGAGGATGGTCTTGAACAGCTTGATCATGATGACCCCTTATTTCAGCGGAGAGTTTTTGCGATCGATGCCGTAGCGCTCGATCTCCTTGTAGGAGACCACGGTGGATTTGCCCTTCTTGGGGTCGACCAGAGTCACCCGGTCGGTACAGGAGTAGCAGGGATCCAGACTGCCGATGATGAGCGGTGCATCCGCCACGGTATTGCCGCGCAGCATGTAGCGCAGAGCGGGCCAGTTGGCGTAGGTGGCGGCGCGGCAGCGCCAGCGGAACAGCTTCTGGTTGTCCCCGGTCATGCTCCAGTGGACGTTCTCGCCGCGGGGCGCCTCGGTAAAGCCCAGCGCAAACTTGCCCGGCTGGTAGGTGAACCCTTCGGTGAGCAGTGGCCCCTCCGGCAGGTGCTCAAGACCAAACTCAATCATGTCGAGGGAGTCGTAGAGCTCGTGGATGCGCACCAGCACCCGGGATTGCACATCGCAACCCGCCTTGGTCTGGATCTCCATCGGCAGCTCGCGGTAGCCGGCAAAGTCGTGGACCCGACGCACGTCGCGCTTGAAGCCGCTCGCCCGCACCATGGGGCCGACGCAGCTGAAATCGCGGGCAATCTGCGGCTCGAGCTTGCCGATACCGATGAGGCGGGAGGAGATATTGGCGGTATCCAGCAGCATGGCCACCAGGGGTTTGAGCTCATCACGCAGCTCGCGCACCAGCTGTGCGCCCTTGATGCGATCTTCCTTGAAGATGTCGCGGCGCACCCCGCCAATCAGGTTGAGGCCGTAGGTCTTGCGCGCGCCGGTCAGCAGCTCGGCCAGGGTCATGGATTTCTCCCGCACCCGGAAGAACTGCATAAAGCCGGTGTCAAAACCGGTGAAGTGGCTCGACAGGCCGATGTTGAGGATATGGCTGTGCAGGCGCTCCACCTCCAGCAGCACGGCGCGGATCATCTTGGCCCGCTCCGGCACCGGAATGCCCATGGCGTTCTCCACCGAGGTGGTGTAGGCGACGCTGTGGGTAAAGCCGCAGATGCCGCAGACCCGGTCGGTCAGAAACGCCACTTCGTTGTAGCCCATGCGGGTTTCCGCCAGCTTCTCCATGCCGCGATGGACATAGAAGAGGCGGTAGTCGGCATCGATGATGTCTTCCCCATCGACGAAAAGCCGAAAGTGGCCCGGTTCGTCGGAGGTGATGTGCAGCGGGCCGACCGGCACGATGCGGTTGGCATCACTGCCGAGCTCGTTGACGAAGGGGTAGGTCTCGGTGTCGGTGGTGGGCATAGGGCGCTGGCGATAATCCATGGCGTCCTTGCGCAGGGGGTGGATATCCTCCGGCCAGTCGTCCGGCAGCACCAGACGGCGTTCGTCTGGCAGACCGATGGCGCGCAGGCCATACATGTCGCGGATCTCCCGCTCGCCCCACACCGCCGCCGGAATGGTCGGGGTGATGGAGGGGTACTCCTGGGTATCGGCATCCACCAGCACCTTGACGGTGATCCAGCACTTGGTGTCGCCCTCCATGGAGAAGACGTGGTAGACGGCGAAGTGGCCGTTGAGGCTGCGCTCGTCATTGGCAAAGGAGAGCGGAAGCCAGCCCCCCAGCTGATGGAAGATCAGGCTGGCCGTCTCGACCAGACTGGTGGGCTTGACGGTAATGGTGGCCTGATCGGCGGTTTGCCACTCCTCGTCGACGATGGCGTGGGGCAGTTGTGCTCGCACCTGCTGGATGTAGTCGCAGCCGATGCGATCCGAAATGGCGATGGTCATGCAGTTCTCACTTTAATGTTCGGGAATGAGCATTCACAAATGATGAAATCGGAAAAAATTGCTGTGCTGGCGGGCATGATTCAGATCCCGACTAGATAGGCGAGCAGCGCCAGCAGGGCCAGCCCCAAGCCGTAGCGGGTGAGCTTGTGGGTGCGCACGAACTGGGTACGGGCCATGGCGTTTTCGATGATGCCCGCCAGAAAAAAGGCCACCAGCAGCTTGCAGGCGAGGATCAGCGCCGCACCGATGAGCGCGGGCAGACTCCAGTTGGCCGCCTTGCCGAAGGGGAGGAAAATGACCAGAAAGAGCTGCACCACCACCAGTTGCTTGAGGCCGATGGAGAGCTTGAGCAGGGCCAGCCCCGCACCGGAGTACTCGGTGAGCGGTCCCTCCTGCAGCTCCTGCTCGGCTTCGGCGCAGTCAAAGGGCAGCTTGCCCATCTCGACAAACACCGCGAAGGCGCAGGCGGCGCCAGCCAGCAGGGTAGCAACCGGCGCGGCCAGCGGCTGGGTCGCCACATAGTTGCTGATATTGCCCAGATCCGAGCTGCCCACCATCATCGCCATGATGAAGCAGGCGAGCACCAGAATGGGCTCCACCAGAATGCCGAGGGTCAGCTCGCGGCGGGCACCGATCCCTGCAAACATGCTGCCGCTGTCGAGTCCCGAGAGAGAGAAGAAGAAGCGGAAGATGGCGAACAGATAGATATCGGTGATGAGATCCCCGGCGATGGGGAAGGGGGACTCATGAGTCAGGGTCGGCAGCGCCATCCCCACCAGCAACAGGGCGGCGATCAGCAGCGCAGGCATCAGGTTGAAGATGATGCCGGCAGGCTCGGGAGTTACCTCCTGACGGCGCAGGAGCTTGGCGATATCCCGGTAATCCTGCAGCAGGCCCGGCCCCTGACGGGAGTGCATCTTGGCCCGCAGCACCCGGTTGAAACCGGTGGCGAGCGGCGCCAGCGCCAGCATGGCGATGGCCTGGGTCAGGGCGAGGGCAACCATGCCCCAGCTCGGCATTTCAAGAACAGGCATATCAGACTCCTACAGCCATCAGGATAAAGAGCGCCAGCACAAGGCCGTGCAGCAGCCAGCCGGTCGTCCCGCTGGTATCGCTCACCCCGTGCAGGGCGCTGGCCAGATCGAGCTGCGGCTGTTTGCGATAGAGCGGCGCGCAGAGTTGGCGCAAGGTGTGGGTGACACCGCCGGAGGTGAGGCTCATGCGCTCCTCATAGGCGTAACCACAGGCCCACGGGGTGCCAGCGTGACGACGACCCAGCTTGGGGCCCTTGAAGATTGCCAGTACCAGCAACGGGATGAGGAACAGACCCAGCAAGGTGATGGCGATAACGGGTGGGGAGAGGATCGCCTGGCTGCTATCGAGTGGCAGCAGGGTGGCGCCGGTGGCGACACTCATCTGGCTGGCAACGAGTGCCTGACCATAGCTGGCGATATGGGGGGCAATCCAGGGGGCGCCCAGACCCAGCACCAGACAGACCGCGGCCAGCAGCAGGGTGCCTGCCACCATGGCCCCCGGCACTTCGCGGGCGTGGCTCGCGTGTTCACTGCGCGGGGCACCGCAGAAGCAGATGCCGTACACCTTGACGAAACACATCACCGCCATGGCGCCGGTCACCGCCAGCATCACTACCGCGAGCGGCGCGACGACAGAGGTGCCGAGTTTGGTCATGGATAGCAGGGATTGGTAGATAAACCACTCGCTGACAAAGCCGTTCAGGGGCGGCAGCGCCGAGATGGCCATGGCACCGATGAGGAACGCCAGCGCGGTCCAGGGCATCAGCTTGGCCAGGCCCCCCATCTTGTCCATGTCACGGGTGTGCAGGCGGAACATCACAGAGCCGGTGCCCATAAAGAGCAGGCTCTTGAAGATGGCGTGGTTGAGCAGGTGATAGAGGGCGCCGAGCAGCCCCAGCACTACCAGCGCTGGCTGCTGGTTGGCGATGCCGATCATGCCGATGCCCATCCCCATCAGGATGATGCCGATGTTCTCCACCGTGTGGTAGGCGAGCAGCCGCTTGAGATCGTGCTCGGCCAGCGCAAACAGCACCCCGAGCACTGCCGAGCAGGCGCCGAAGATCAGCACCACATAGCCCCACCAGAGCTGGCTGGCGCCGAGATAATCGATGCTGACCCGCAAGATGCCAAAGAGACCCAGCTTCACCATGACGCCGGACATCAGCGCCGAGATATGGGACGGCGCAACGGGCTCGGCCACCGGCAGCCAGCCGTGCAGCGGCACGAAACCGGCGCGCAGGCCAAAGCCGCAGAAGCTGAGCAGGAACACCAGCGAGGCCAATGCGCCCGCCAGATGGTGCTCGCGCAGGGCGGCGAACTCCAGCGAGCCGCTTTCACGGCAGAGCAGCCAGAAGGCGACAAGCACCAGCGCCATGCCGATATGGTTCATCACCAAGTAGAGGCGGCTCTGTTTGGCGGCATCCGGGTTGGTCTTGACCAGCCAGTAGGTGGTGAGGGTCACCAGCTCGTAGCAGAGCAAGAAACCGAGCGCATTGTCGGCCAGCACCATGCCCACCATGGCAAAGAGGAAGAGGTTCATCAGCGCACCGATGGCCACATCCCCTTTGCCCTGATATTCGCGGATATAGGCAAAGGAGTAGAGGGCGACGGCAACGCCGACGGTGCTAATCACCAGCAGCATTAGCGCGGAGAGCATATCCAGATGCACTGAGCCCAGCAGCCAGAGCTGGCCGTCGATGGGGGCGCCTTGGGCAAAGATCTGGATGGCGGCGACCAGACCCGCGAGCGAGCCCTGCAGGGCAAAACCGCTATTGAGACGGTTGGCCAGTGCGGGCAGCTTTTGCAGCAGCAAACCGGCGGCAGCGCCCAGCAAAAAGAGCAGGAGCGTGGCCATAACAAGGGGGGACAACATCAGCACGCTCCCTCTGTGGTGGATAAATCGGATGCAGGGAGCGCCGTGGCGGGCGCCGAGAAGGCAGAAGCCCCTTGCGGATTGGTGTCGGCCGCTTGCTGGCGACGGATACGGGCGGCGCGTTCGGTGTCGCCGTCATTGACCAGCTTCAGCGCCTGGGAGGGGCAGGCTCCGACACAGGCCGGGCCTTCGGCGCGAAACTCGCACAGGTCACACTTGACCGCGATGCTGCGCACGCCCGGCTCCCAGCTCAGCAGATCCTCGCCAAAGCAGCGCAGACCGGCGGAGGTGGAGGGGTTGCTGGAGCGGATGGAGCAGGGGATATAGGTGTCGTAACTGGTGGCCACGGCCACCGGACGGCTGCCGCCACTCTGGATGGCGCCAAAGGGGCAGGCCACGGCGCAGAGATTGCAGCCGATGCAGAGCGACTCGTTGAGTTGCACGCAATCGCCGGTCTGGCGAATTGCCTCGACCGGGCACACCTTGATGCAGGGGGCATCGTCACAGTGACGGCACTGAACCGGCATGGTCGCCTGCTCATGTCGCATAACGGTTAAACGGGGGGCTTGCTGCAAACCTTGCGCCTTGTGTACCTCGCTGCAGGCCGCCATACAGGTGCCACAGCCGATACAAAGCTTGGGGTCAGCGATAACGAAGCGGTTCATAGCCTACCTTGTCGTGTCGCGAACGGAGAAAGTAGGGGCAGGTTGGCAAGATACGGGCCAGATTGGTTTTTGCAGCGAAATTGGTTTTAAGTTGCTGTTTTTAAATAAATAAAAATCCTCGCGTAGTTGAGTGAACGCGCTGATGTGGCTGTCGAACTGTGACGTTCGTCACTTGTGACGAAGCCCCCAAGAGGGTTCGTCACCTTGGAAAACGCAGCATAAGCAGGGTGTAAAGAACGCAGTGAATTGCACCGTTATCAAATATGTTCGCGGTGCACGGCGGTGCGCTTGTTGCACCCTACGGCTGTTGTGTGAGAGGAAATGAGCTGGTTCGAATTGCCGTGGTTTGCCCCCTTCTCCCCTTGCGGGAGAAGGGCCGGGGATGAGGGGCGGTAATCGGGGTTAACGAAAAAGAAGAGGGAGGCCAATGCCTCCCTCTCTATTAGCTGATGTTTTCTATGCCTTTAAGAGGCCATCAACCCGCCATCAGATATCCACCTGGGATCCCAGCTCGATAACCCGGTTGGGCGGGATCTCGAACTGATCCGGGGCGCGCAGGGCGTTGCGCTGCAGCAGCATAAAGAGCTTGCCGCGCAGATAGAGATACCAGGGGCGGTCTTTCATGATGAGCGACTCGTGGGCCATAAAGAACGAGGTCTCCATCATCCGGCAGCTCAGCCCCTCGGCGTTGCAGCGGTGGAAGATCTCCTCCACGTTCGGAGTCTCGCGCCAGCCGTAGCTTGCCACCACCCGCCAGAAGGTAGGGGAGAGCTGCTCGATGCAGACCCGGCGCACATTGTGGACGTAGGGCACATCCTCCACCCGCAGGGTGAGCAGGATGATCCGCTCGTGCAGCACCTTGTTGTGCTTGAGGTTATGCAGCAGCGCATGAGGGATCACATTGACCACTCGCGACATATAGACGGCAGTGCCGACCACCCGGGTCGGCGGGGATTTCTCCAGCGAGGCGATCATCGGCTCAAGGGAGTTGCCGTGCTCGTTCAGGCGGCGAATAAGCTGGAAACGCTCGCTCTTCCAGCTGGTCATCACGGTGAACATCACCGCGCCCAGGGTGAGCGGCAGCCAGCCGCCGGAGAAGATCTTGGCGAGGTTGGCGGCAAACAGCGGCACGTCGATACAGAGCAGCGCGGCAAACAGGATGGCCACCAGATACTTGTTCCAGTGCCAGCTGTTCTTGGCCACCGAGCAGGAGAGGATGGAGGTGAGCACCATGGTGCCGGTCACCGCGATGCCGTAGGCCGCCGCCAGATTGCTGGAGTGCTCGAAGCTCATGATGACGATCACCACCGAGATATAGAGCATCCAGTTGATGACCGGAATATAGATCTGGCCGGACTCCTGCTCGGAGGTGTGAACGATGCGAATGGGTGAGAGATAACCGAGGCGCACCGCCTGCCGGGTCAGCGAAAAGACCCCGGAGATCACCGCCTGCGAGGCGATCACCGTTGCCATGGTTGCCAGCAGCAGCAGCGGCACCAGCGCCCATTTCGGCGCGAGCAGGAAGAAGGGGTTGGCAATGGCGGCGGGGTTGCTTAGCAGCAGCGCACCCTGACCGAAGTAGTTGAGCACCAGCGAGGGCAGCACCACGATAAACCAGGCGAGGCGAATGGGATTTTTGCCGAAGTGGCCCATATCCGCGTAG
This sequence comes from Aeromonas sp. R5-4, assembly GCF_040908215.1. NCBI lineage: Bacteria > Pseudomonadati > Pseudomonadota > Gammaproteobacteria > Aeromonadales > Aeromonadaceae > Aeromonas > Aeromonas sp. R5-4. Next base: position 89,987 of record NZ_JBFODG010000032.1, read on the forward strand.
AGCGCCTCCACCCCGGTGATGGCCAGCACCACGGCGCCGAGGGCAAAGAAGGAGGTGGTCTGGTACTGGACAAAGAAGCGCACCGCCCAGATGGGGTTGAGCGCACCCAGCACCTCGGGGTTGTGGACGATGCCGCGCAGCCCCAGCACCGCCAGCGTCATAAACCAGATCAGCATGATGGGGGCAAACAGCTTGCCCACCATGGCGGTGCCATGTTTCTGGATGGCGAACAGCAGGGTCAGCACCAGCACCGAAAGAGTGACGATATAGGGGTCGAGGGCGGGGGTGAGAATGCTCAGACCCTCGATGGCCGACATCACCGACATCGCCGGGGTGATCACCACCTCGCCATAGAAGAAGCTGCCGCCAATCAGGCCGAGGATGATCAGCAGCGGCGTCCAGCGGGTGGAGGCGTTGCGGGTCGCCAGCGACATCAGGGTGAGAATGCCGCCCTCGCCGGCGTTGTCGGCCCGCATGACAAAGGAGAGGTACTTGACCGACACCACCAGGATCAGCAGCCAGAAGATCAGCGAGAGAAAGCCGAGAATGGAGGCCGGCTCGACGCCGAACCCGAATTGACCTGACAGGCACTCGCGCAAGGTATAGAGCGGGCTGGTGCCGATATCGCCATAGACTACGCCAATCGCCGCCAGCATGACGCCGGACATGGCTTGTTGTTTATCACAGTTCATGAGTTCATCTTGTCAGTTTGATGTTTACACGTTTGCCAACGCACAGCTGCCCGACCTACCAGGAGAGTAGTGATATTTAATCGGGAGAGAATTAATGGATTGCGATGGGAAAGGGCGCTAACGGAATAGTGATCTGCTTGTCATGTAACACAGTCTGTTCATCTGTCATTAAGCTTATAATGACACACACTCAGCGGGACTATGCTCAGTTATAAATAATCAAAAGTTCAATTTGAGTAAGAGAATTAATTATCCAGCGATTGAAATAGGCCGCGATAATGAAGGCAACTGTTTGTTTTATCAAGCGAAGTGGTTTGGCTACTCTCTTTTACCAAAATGGATAATAAATAGACGATAAAGTAATCACTAATTAAATGCTGGCAGGATGGCAAAGGGGAGGGGGGGAGCAATGGAGTCTTTATTTGGGCGGGGAAAATGTAGGGTGCAATGAACGAAGTGAATTTCACCAAATATTGAAAGAAGCAAGAGGTGCAATGCGCTACGCTTATTGCACCCTACAGTGATATTTTTATGAACTCATTTCAGCACATTTTCTGGTGTGATACTTGGCCACCCTTATTAATTCAGCTGTATGCTCAGGGTATTGCTGCTGTAAGAGGCTGAGGGCATCAGCCAAGGTAATTTGATGCAGATTAAAGCAGGTATCAAAAACCAACGACCATATTTGTTCTTTGAAACCATCAATATCATTATGGGTGGCGCAGGAGTTCCACAGGTTTAAATCCAGTTCATCATCAGGATCTTCAAGGGGACTAACGGCTTGTAAATTGAGATTGCCTAGCATGGCATTATATTGAGCATCAGATAACGAGGTTTTACAGCGAACTATCCAGGCCAGGGTGATAAGGTTATGGCCAAAAAAGCCGGGCTGCTGCAAACAGGAATGCAATACATCCTCTAATGTTGCCGGTTGTCCGGTTGTGATCACCTCACAGCATTCTCTATTTTCTTCATTAGGGAAGGTTGCAGTGACAAACTCCGTGACCCGATTTAAAAATGCAGGCACCCACTCGGGAGGAAGGATGTTGTATATCTCATTGAGTGCAAGAAAAATGGTGACATTATGGGATAAATACTCAGGTTTTCTGGCCGCCTTGGCGATATAGAATTTAAAGATATCGTGAAAGCCGCACTCGGCATGCCATTGGGAAACAGCCTGATAGGCAGCGGGATAGATACCACGCGCCAGAATGCGGTGTCTGCGTAAATCGGAGAAAGCGACAGGCTGCACACTATCGGTAAGTACCGTTGAAACCAGCAATCCATCCTTGGCAATCAATTTGGCTGTTTGTTGCCACAAGTATTCCGGTTGCCCAAGGTGTGCAGCAAGAAATTGAGCCGATAAATAGGCTTTTAGCGCGTGAGGCTGATGAATAATCGCGCTGCTGTGTACCGCTTGCTCAAGTAGTTCCCGAGATGTCATTTATCCTCCATGAATGTAACGTTTCCCTCTTAAGGGGCAAAGCATAACCAGCAAACATAACACCCGTAGGGTGCAATGAACGAAGTAAATTGCATCGCGAATAAAAACACGCAAGAGGTACAATGCACGTTCTTCATTGCACCCGATGGTACAATTTAATAAGACATTTAAAAATGGGTTGTTAACTTTTTAAAATTGAGTTTTTGAAAATTTCATGGCAACCGTGAACTGTGGCTCTATTTCTCCCGAGATAAGTACATTGCGAGACTAAAAATAACTAAGCTCATAGTTGCAAAAACCTGAACAAAGGCAATATTTGCATAAACAGGAGAATTGTTGGTGACAACCAACCCAATATTTGTTAACGTGCCAACAGATAATGACATTGAGATTGCAACGAGAGAGTTTGATGCTGTTCCATTTATAATATAAACTGGAGCCATTATAAAGAACAGCTCAATGTAGCTGTAAGCAGCTAATTTAATTCTATCATGTTTGGTCAGATTGCTTTTGTTTGTTTTTGAAAGCACATCATTTGTAAATGAAAAAATAATCTCTAAAACCCTTGAAATAAACCTGAAAGTTATGAATCCAGAAAGTAATAAGTAAATATGAGATTCAAGAAAACTAAACGATGCCAAAAATAAACTAGACACAATAACACTGATGTATAAGTTAATCTTATTTAGGATCTTTAAATACCGTTTTAATATTTTACTTCTTATCGATTTCTCTAAACCATCAATTTTATTCTTGTAATAGCGAGAAAACAAATATCCGGGACTCATAATGATCCATGGCTCTTTCATGGTCTTAAATTTCCATAGGCTTAGTTTTCTTTTACAGCAAACATATTTAAAAGACTTATGTCTCACAAATAATTCAAATGTGAAATATATAAAAAACGAATATATAAAGGAAATAGAAACCATATCTCACCATGCTATAAAGTCAGGTTTTTTTATAAAATTTTGGCTACTGCATCATGTAATGCTCTGTACCAAATCTACTTTGTTTGATTACTTATTAGCACGCATACGACCCCATCGGAGCTGGTTGCCAAGTGGCACATATTAACCGGAGGGATAGAAAACTGAAGGGGCAGGGGCCTAAAACCGGCTCTGGCTCAACAAATCAGTCAATAAACGGCCCATTTTTGTTCGGTTTTACTTAATGATGGCTTGCCAGATCGATAGCAAAACCAAACAACTTACCATCGCTGCAAGCGGCTTTTGCGTGCTGCACAGCCCATTTTTGGCCCTTGGCATGGCTTTTCTCCCGGGATTTCGTTCCTCCGCTTGCCCGGTTTGGGGCGGCCGATCCTGGCTGCAAACTCCTTCGCACGGCTCCGTTATACGGTTGGGGCAGGGGCTGGTCAGCCGGTGTCGAGCTCGTCACTTTTGTCGTGTCGATCACACTTCCCACCCCGTCGTCACCCTCGTTAGTAGCGGTAAACAGCAAGCTGCTCTTGCTGATTACTCCTTTATTTTCATATGGTTGTGAATTTTTATTGCACCCTTGTCCCGTTTTGGTCTGATAAATGCTTTGTGGGGGGCTGGCCGCCTCTTTGCCTGTCGGCGGGCGGCCCGGTGTAACGAACCATTTAGGATCCCTCTCTATGAACAGCTTCGTGATTGCAGATCCCAGTCTCTGTATTGGGTGTCGTACCTGTGAGGTGGCCTGCGCCGTTTCACACCAGTCAGGGTCTTGCAGCGGGACCCTTGAGCGGGAGGGCGGCCTGCATCTTGCCATCGAGGATGGACATCTGGTCTCCAAGGACAGCTACTTTCAGCCGCGCCTGAAGGTGATCGTGGGCAGCAAGGTGACCACGCCGGTGCTCTGCCGCCAGTGTGAAGACAAGCCGTGCGCCATGGCCTGCCCGAACAATGCCATCGTCAGCGAGGATGGTTGCGTCAAGGTGTTGCAGGAGCGCTGCATCGGCTGCAAGTCCTGCGTGGTGGCCTGTCCTTACGGCGCCATGGCGGTGGTGCTCAAAGAGGTGCCCCCGACTGCCGATTCGCTCTTCAAGCGGCCGCAGACCAAGGCGCAGGCGCTCAAGTGCGATCTCTGCCGTCACCGCGAGGCGGGTCCGGCCTGTGTCGAGGTGTGTCCGACCCAGGCGCTGCGGCTGGTCACGCCGGAGCATCTTGAAAACCTGAACCGGCAGAAGCAGCTGGCCAGTGCCGAGGCACTGCTGGCGATGCCGGCGCGGGTGTGAGCGGGCTTGCCGAGCCGTTTTTCGTTAACAAACAAGAGTGTGAGTCATGAAAAAAGTCATTACCGTGTGCCCCTATTGCGGCACCGGTTGCAAAATCAACCTGCTGGTTGAAAACGACAAGGTGGTGGGGGCCGAAGGCGCCAACGGCCGGACCAACGAGGGGCAGCTCTGCCTCAAGGGCTATTACGGTTGGGATTTCTTGAACGACACCAACCTGCTGACCCCCCGTCTCAAGAGCCCGATGATCCGCCGCGAGCGCGGTGGCAAGTTCGAGGCCGTCTCCTGGGACGAAGCCATCGAGTTCGCCAGCAGCCGTCTCTCTGCCATCAAGGCAAAATATGGCCCGGACGCCATCATGACCACCGGCTCTGCCCGTGGCCCCGGCAATGAAGCCAACTATGTGATGCAGAAATTTGCCCGTGCGGTGATTGGGACGAACAACGTCGACCACTGCGCGAGGGTGTGACACGCACCCTCAGTCTCCGGTCTGGAGACAACTGTAGGCAACGGCGCCATGAGCAACGCCATTCCCGAAATTCAAGAGACCAAGTGCCTGCTGGTGTTTGGTTACAACGCTGCTGACTCTCACCCCATCGTCGCTCGCCATATCCTCAAGGCGAAGGCAAACGGGGCCAAGGTGATTGTGTGTGATCCCCGTATGGTGGAGACCGCTCGCATCGCCGATCAGTGGCTGCCGCTCAAAAACGGTTCCAACATGGCGCTGGTTAACGCCTTCGCCAATGTGTTGATCAATGAAGGGCTCTACAACAAGGCCTTTGTCGCCAACTACACCGAAGGGTTCGAGACCTTCAAGGCGACCGTGGCCAAGTACACCCCGGAATATGTGGAGGGGATCACTGGCCTCAAAGCCGCCGATATCCGCGCCGCCATTCGCACCTATGCCGAGTCGCCTGCTTCCATGATCCTGTGGGGCATGGGAGTGACCCAGTACGGTCAGGCGGTGGACGTGGTCAAGGGGCTGGCGGGTCTGGCGCTGCTGACCGGCAACTTCGGTCGCCGTGGCACCGGTTGCGGGCCGGTACGTGGTCAGAACAACGTGCAGGGTACCTGTGACATGGGGATGCTGCCGCACCAGTTCCCGGGTTATCAGTCGGTGGCCGATCCCGAGATCAGCGCCAAGTTCGCCAAGGCGTGGGGCGTGGAATCCCTCTCTCAAAAGCCCGGCTATCGTCTGACGGAGCTTGGCCACAAGGTGGAGGAGGGCAAGTGCAAGGCCTTCTACATCTTCGGTGAAGATCCGGCCCAGACCGAGGCTGACTTGGGTCAGTTCCGCCGCACTCTGGCGGGGATGGAGCTGGTGATCGTGCAGGATATCTTCATGACCCAGACCGCCGAGATGGCCGACGTCATTCTGCCCGCCACCAGTTGGGGCGAGCACGAAGGGGTCTATAGCTCGGCGGATCGCGGCTTCCAGCGCTTCTACAAGGCAGTGACGCCCCCTGAGAACGTGAAACCGGACTGGGCCATCTTCTCGTTGATGGCGACCGCCATGGGTTATCCCATGGAGTACCACAACACCGAAGAGATCTGGGACGAGATGCGCGCGCTCTGCCCGCTCTATGCCGGGGTCAGCTACGACAAGATGGCCGATCTCAAGAGCGTGCAGTGGCCTTGCCCGACCGAGGATCACCCGGGCACCAGCACTCTGTTCGAGGGGAACGTGTTCACCACCCCGAGCGGCAAGGGTCAGCTGATCGCCTCCGAGTGGCGGCCGCCGCTGGAACAGCCCTGTGCCGAGTACCCGCTGGTGCTCTCCACCGTGCGCGAGGTGGGTCACTACTCCTGCCGCTCCATGACCGGCAACTGCTCGGCGCTGCAAACCCTGGCCGATGAGCCGGGCTATGTGCAGATCCACCCGAGCGATGCCAAAAAGCTCGGGGTGAAGGATCAGGCGCTGGTCTGGATCTCGTCGCGCCGTGGCAAGGTGATCACCCGGGCCAACTACAACGACCGGGTCAACGCCGGGGTGGTCTACATGACCTACCAGTGGTGGATCGGGGCCTGCAACGAGCTCACCATCGAGCACGTCGATCCCGTCTCCCACACGCCGGAGTACAAGTACTGCGCGGTTAAGATCGAGCGCATCGACAATCAGCCTGAGGCGGAAGTGTACGTCCAGACTGAATACAGCGCGCTCAAGGCGAAATTGCGCAGCGCAGCCAAAGGCTGACCCGCCCTAAAAAAGGACGTTCTGCACAAATAAGGGAACCCGACTCGGATTTATCGAGTCGGGCACCCTTTTATTACCCAAAGAAAGGGGAGTAAATGATGCAACATGAAATTGGTCGCTTATTCGGACTTTTCTATATTGGCACCTATCTGGCGGCGATATTGCTGGGAATAGGTTGCTATATTTGGCGCGACGAGATGATATTTCTGCTCGGCTTCGGTTTTTTCGGCTGTTTTATGGCGGCACGCCTTGCCATGAGTAGCGTATTTTCTGCCTTGAGTATTTCCAGTGCCTGGCTGATCGGGTTTATCTCCACCACCTTGATCAACGGCCTGCTGCTGGGGGTGATCACCCTGCTGGTCTACCTCACGCACCAGAGCGTCACCACCGAGCTTGCCGACAACGCCAGCTGGCTGCTGATGGCCTTCCAGAGCCTGTCAGCCCTCTTTATCTTCGGTGGCCTGAAGTGCTGCCACAGCCGGATCATCACTTCGTAAATTGCCGATGGATGGGCAGCAAACGCCATCTCGAAACCCGCAGCCAGCGAAGAGGAGAGGCAGATCTGACAGTTGACGGCAGCCCACTTTTCGGGCGCCTTAATTGAGATCAAGAACTGATGAAATAACCGGTTAAATATGGCCATCAGATATATTAAATCGGATTGTAATGAAATTTGAGCTCATCTATGATGAGTTGCCATTCCAATATATCCCCCGATAACGATGTTACTTTTTGTTGTCGTTCGTTAATAACAACTCTGGAATTGCAACATGCGACAATTTTCGTCACCGTTTTTCTTATTGGCAGCCGTTTTTACGGGCTGCGGCTATTTATTTTGGTGACGGGTGCTTGTCGTGATGCGATGGCATGGACAGCCTGACTGGTGACTAAATCGATATAACGTGAGGCCGCAATGCTAAATGTGAGTGCCATCCCCCTGGACGAGATCTCTCCCATCTGGGACGACGGTTTCCTCCTGCTCTCCAAATCCCTCCTGTCGGCCGTGACGCTCGATGATTTTATCCACAAACTCAACAAGATAGACGCCAGCTTCGGCGGCGTAACCCGGGTCAACCTGATCCTCAACATGGGTGCGGACGAGGAGGCCATCTTCTACTTCATGGGACATTCCGGCCCAAAGCATCTGGTCTGCCCCAAGGCAGAGCTGCACCTCTCCCCCCGTCCTACCAAAGAGACCCCGGAACAGGCCATCATTCTCGCTGCCGCTCGCTTTGAGAATCGCTGCCCGGCGCTGGATCGTGAAGGGGTCTACGGGGGGCTGCGCTCCTACTGCCAGCTCCCCATCACCACCGCCCGCAGCCATCTGGGCGGGGTCGAGTTTATCAACACCCAGCTCGACAGCTTCACCATGGAGACCCTCGCCAAGCTGACCCAGCTGGCTGCCATTATCGCCATTGCGCTGGAGAATGTGCTCGACAAGGAGCGCACTCTGGAGCAGGCCAACTCCCTGCGCCTTGAGCGCGACAGTTGCAAAATTCTGGTGGATGTGACCAATGCAGTGATCAAACTGGTGCGCATCGCCGAGCTGCCCAAGAGCCTGTTTGCCATCCTGCACCACCACTTCGGCATCAGCAGCTTGTGTCTGGCGGAGTACAACGCGACCTCCGACAGCTTCAAAAGCTATCTGGTCAATCAGCACCAGAGCGATCAGCCGGGCATCATCGATCACTCCTGTTTTGAAAAGAAGTGCCTGCAGGGGGCCCTTGGCCACAGCGAGCCGTTTTTCGTCTATCGCGAACACGGCCACGGCTGCAGCAATCGCTGCCGCTTTACCTCCCAGATCCTGCCGCCCGAGGCCGACAGCTCCTGCATTTTGCCGCTGCGTTATCGGGGCAACCTGCTGGGGGTGTTGATCCTCTCCCATCCCAACGCCGACTTTTTTGCCGATATCGATATCTCCTTGCTGGAGCAGGTGGCGGCGCGCACCGCCATTGCCATGAACAACGTGCAGGCGCAGCAGGAGATCTCCAACACCACGGGGGCCCGCGAGAAGACCATTCGCATCAACGAGCCGCAGATGCAGGGGGAGTTCCCCCACATCATCTACCAGAGCGCTGTGATGGAGAGCGTGCTGGAGAAGGTGCGGCTGGTGGCCGAGAGCGACAGTACCGTGCTGATCCTCGGCGAGACCGGCACCGGCAAGGAGCTGATCGCCCAGGCGATTCACGCCCTGAGTGCCCGCCACGACCACGAGATGGTGAAGGTGAACTGCGCCGCCATTCCCACCGGCCTTATCGAGAGCGATCTCTTTGGCCACGAGAAGGGGGCCTTTACCGGTGCCCTGACCCAGCGCATCGGCCGCTTCGAGCGGGCCCACAAGGGCACCCTGTTCCTCGACGAAGTGGGGGATATGCCGTTGGATTTGCAGCCCAAACTCTTGCGGGTATTGCAGGAGCACGAGCTGGAGCGGGTGGGCAACAGCAACCCCATCGCGGTGGATGTGCGACTGGTGGCCGCCACCAACTGCGATCTGCTCTCCATGGTCAAGAACAAGCGCTTTCGAAGCGATCTCTACTACCGCCTGAACGTCTTTCCCATCGAGCTGCCGCCGCTGCGGGAGCGGCGCGAGGACATTCCGCTCTTGGTCAATTTCTTTATCAAGAAGATCGCCAAGCGGATGCGCCGCACCATCACCTCGATCCCCGCCGATGCCATGAAAATGCTGGTGTCACTCCCCTGGTACGGCAATATCCGCGAGCTGGAGAACGTCATCGAGCGCGCCGTGGTGATGACCCGCGGCCATGTGCTCAACCTCTCGCCCGATGAGCTGATGCCCCTCAAGGGCTACCACAAGATTGAGACCCTGGTGTATGACGAGCCCGCCACGCCGCTCTTTGCCGAGGAGGGGCCGATTGATGAGCGCGAGGCGATCATCGCTGCCCTGCGTGACTGCAACGGCATCGTCGCTGGCGAGCGGGGGGCGGCCAACCGCCTCGGCATGAAACGCACCACCTTGCTCTCGAAAATGAAGCGACTCGGCATTTCGGCCAGAGATCCCGAGATCATTGACGGGGTCGCACCATGAGAGAGGCCATAGAGCTTGAGGCGCGTGGCGAGCAGAACGAGCAGAGAGAACCGAGCGAACAGAACGAACTGGCACGTTGCGCCATCCACCGCGAGGTGGTGCACTACCGCGCCGATACCTTGACCTGCGACAGCGAGATGGCGCTCCCCTCCGAGACGCCGGTGGCGCTGGTCTACAACGGTATCGCCCACAGCGTGATGATGTGCTCGGCCTCCGATCTGGAGGATTTCGCCATCGGCTTCTCGCTATCCGAGGGGATCATCGACAGCCTGCTCGATATCCACGACATCGAGCAGATCGATGGCTGTCAGGGGATTGAGCTGCATATCACCCTGGCCAACCGCTGCGTTCATCGCCTCAAAGAGAAGCGGCGCACGCTGGCGGGGCGCACCGGCTGCGGCATCTGTGGCAGCGAGAGTCTGGAGCAGGTGATCCGCACCCAGCCAAGCTTGCCCGACAGCCAGCGCCTGGCGGTGGGTCATATCGACAAGGTATTGAGCGCGCTGCGCCCGCTCCAGCTGCTGGGTCAGCGCACCGGCGCCACCCATGCGGCTGTGCATCTGGACGGGGAGGGCAATATTCTCGCCATCCGCGAGGATGTGGGACGCCATATTGCGCTGGACAAGCTGGTGGGTCACTTGTGCCGCACGGGTCGCCGTGATGGTGCCATTCTGGTGACCAGCCGCGCCAGCTTCGAGATGGTACAAAAGTGCGCCAGCGCCGGGGTCGAGATCCTGCTCGCCATCTCGGCCGCTACCGAGCTTGCAGTCGAGCGGGCCGAGCAAACCGGGCTCACTTTGGTGGGCTTTTGCCGCCCCGGGCGGGCCGAGATCTACAGCGGCTGCCAGCGTATCCTGCTCAAGTAATGTCAAGGCCGTGAACTCGCTAAACGGGTAACGAAAACAGGCAATAAAAAAGGGCGGGGAGTGTGACTCCCCGCCCTTGTTGTATCTGCTGCTGTGGCAGGTTAGCGCGCCAGCAGGATACGCAGCATGCGGCGCAGCGGCTCGGCGGCGCCCCACAGCAGTTGGTCACCCACGGTAAAGGCAGCCAGATACTCAGGGCCCATATTGAGTTTGCGCAGACGACCCACCGGAATGCTGAGGGTGCCGGTGACGGCCGCCGGAGTCAGCTCGCGGGCTGTGATGTCGCGATCGTTGGGGATCACTTTCACCCAGTCGTTGTGGGCAGCCAGCAGCGCTTCGATCTCCGCCAGCGGCACATCTTTTTTCAGCTTGATGGTGAAGGCCTGGCTGTGGCAGCGCAGGGCACCGATCCGCACGCAGAGACCATCCACCGGAATGACGGCGTTCTCGATACCCAAAATCTTGTTGGTTTCGGCCTGACCCTTCCACTCTTCACGGCTCTGGCCGTTGTCGAGCTTGGTGTCGATCCAGGGGATAAGGCCACCGGCCAGCGGCACGCCGAAGTTGTCCACCGGCAGGGTGCCAGAGCGGGTCTTCTCGGTGATCTTGCGCTCGATGTCGAGGATGGCGGAGGCGGGGTCTGCCAGCTCGACCGCCACTTCGTCACGCAGCATCCCCATCTGGGTAACAAGCTCGCGCATATGGCGGGCACCGCCACCGGAGGCCGCCTGATAGGTAGCTACGCTCACCCACTCCACCAGATTGGCCTTGAACAGGCCACCGAGGGCCAGCAGCATCAGACTGACGGTGCAGTTGCCGCCAACAAAGGTCTTGATGCCATCGTTCAGGGCCTGCTCGATGACGTCGCCGTTGACCGGATCCAGAATGATGACGGCATCTTTCTCCATCCGTAGGGAGGAGGCGGCGTCAATCCAGTAACCCTGCCAGCCAGCGGCTTTCAGGCGCGGATAGACATCCTTGGTGTAGTCGCCGCCTTGCGCGGTGATGATGATATCCTGCTTGGCCAGCGCTTCGATATCGAAGGCGTCCTGCAGAGTACCGGCATCGACGCCGAAGTTGGGAGCGGCCTCACCGGCCTGGGAGGTGGTGAAGAAGGTAGGTTGAATATGGGCGAAATCCTGCTCTTCCTGCATCCGGCTCATCAGAACCGATCCCACCATGCCACGCCAACCGACCAAACCTACTTTTTTCATAATGTCCTACCCTGGATTGCTGCTAAAGAAACTCGCGGTGACACCCGTAACCTCTTGTCTGGCGACGCCTGTTTACAAGCGGTTTACAGGTCATTTAAAAAATATGCGCTGCGAAAAATGCGTCTATCAACATTACGGATTGTGGCGGCTTGCGCAAGTCGAATTGCGCAATATTCTGTGCCGTTTGCTGCATTAACCGGCAGCCAGACTACCGCTCAGGCAGACGGGGAGGGAGAAGGTCAACATCAGACGAAAAGGCCACCGTTTATGGCGGTGGCCTGTCAATAAAGCGGTTGAGGACGTCCTCTGCTGTTGTCTGAGGGCGTAGTTGGCGAGTGAAACAGCCCGACAGCTTAGGCGCTTAGCCGTAACGGGCCAGGGTGAGCCCCTCATCGCTGATGGCGGGTTCGCTGCCGCTGATGAGATCGCACAACAGCTGACCCGAACCGGCCGCCATGGTCCAGCCCAATGTGCCGTGGCCGGTATTGAGCCAGAGGCCGGGAATGGGGCTCGGCCCTACCAGTGGGGTGCCATCCGGCGTCATGGGGCGCAGGCCGGTCCAGAACTCGGCTTGGCTGATATCGCCCCCCTCGGGAAAGAGATCGCCCACCACCATTGCCAAAGTGTCGTGGCGCCTCGGGTTGAGGGCGAGGTTGTAGCCCGACAGCTCCGCCATGCCGCCGACCCGGATCCGCTCGTCAAAACGGGTGATGGCCACCTTGTAGGTCTCGTCGAGCACGGTACTGCGCGGCGCGGCCTCGGCAGTGATCATCGGCAGGGTGAGGGAGTAGCCCTTGACCGGATAGACAGGCAGCTCCAGTCCGAGCGGGCGCAGCAGCGGCCGCAAAAAACCGGTGGCATAACTGCCGAGCGCACAGACGATGGCATCGGCGCGATAGCGCTGCTCGCCCGCCCGCACCGCCACGGCGCGGCCACGGGCTTGCTCAATCTCGTCGATGTCGCAGTTGAAGACAAACTTGACCCCGAGCTTCTCGGCTTCAAGGGCAAGGGCCTTGGTGAAGCGGAAGCAGTCGCCGGTCTCGTCGCCGGGCAGACGCAAGCCGCCGACGATTTTTCCGCGCACCCGCGCCAGCGCAGGCTCTGCCGCTTCGCAGCCGCTGGCATCGAGCGACTGGTAGGGGACGCCATACTCCTCCAGCACCTCGATATCGCGCTGACTGGCATCGAGCTGGGATTGGCTGCGAAACAGTTGCAGGGTGCCGAGCTGGCGCCCTTCGTAATCGATGTTCAGCTCGTCACGCAGCAGCTTCATGCAGTCGCGGCTGTATTCGGCCAGACGCACCATGCGTCCCTTGTTGGTGGCATAGGCGGTCGGAGTGCAGTTGGCGAGCATTCTGAGCATCCAGCGAAGCTGGAAGGGGTCGGCAGTGGGGCGCACAGTGAAGGGGGCATGCTTTTGCAGCATCCACTTGGCGGCCTTGAGGGGGATGCCGGGGGCCGCCCAGGGGGCCGCGTAACCCGGGGATATCTGCCCGGCGTTGGCATGGCTGGTTTCAAGGGCGACGCCACCTTGTCGCTCCAGCAGAGTCACCTTGTGACCCGCTTTGGCCAGATACCAGGCGCTGGTTACCCCGATCACGCCGCCACCGAGAACCACTATCTCCATATCGTCTTTCCTTGACTGATCTCCTGATGTGGCCACCACCATAATCAGCCGCCACAGGATATTCAACTGCTCTGCGCAGGATTGGGATCTCCGTCTGCTTGCCGGTCACAGGCTGGTGTTTGGTGCGATGACGCGCCTGATTGCCAGCGTAAATCGCTGCGCTCTTGTCAGTGTGAATGCGCCAGGGGACATGGTCCGCTTACAACTGCGCCAGCTTGATCAGGTACTGCTCCGCCGTCGCCAGAATGGCCTGCTGTTGCGCTGCGGCTTGGCCATCCCAGTTGGCATAGGGGAGGGCGAGGCGGGGATTGCCGCCCAGTTTGTCCCGATTGCGCCAGAGAAAGTGCCAGTAGAGGCTGTTGAAGGGGCAGCTCCCATCACCGTGGCGTGCTTTGACCTGATAGTGGCACCCCTTGCAGTAGTGGCCCATCCGCTCGAGATAGGCGCCGCTGCTGGCGTAGGGCTTGCTGCCCATCAGGCCGCCATCGGCAAACTGGCTCATGCCACGGGTGTTGGGCAGCTCCACCCACTCGATGGCATCCACATAGATGCCGAGATACCAGTCATCCACCTCGTCAGGATCGATCCCCGCCAGCAGGGCAAAGTTACCAGTCACCATTAGCCGCTGGATATGGTGGGCGTAACCGTGCTCAAGGGATTGGTTGATGGCGTGACGCACGCAGGTCATCCTGGTTTCGCCGCTCCAGAAAAAGCTGGGCAGCGGCCGCTTGGCCCCGAGAAAATTGGTCTGCTGGTAGTCGGGCATCTTCTCCCAGTAAAGGGCACGGACAAACTCGCGCCAGCCGAGGATCTGGCGGATAAAACCCTCCACCTGCGCCAACGTGATGGTGGCCTGATTGGCCTGCCAATGGGTCTCGGCGGCCCGAATCACCTCAAGCGGATGAAGCATCTTGCTATTGAGGGAAAACGACAGTCGGCTGTGAAACAGGCTCCAGCCCCGCTCGCTCAGGGCATCCTGATAGCGGCCAAAGTGGGGCAGGCAGTGGGCGAGAAAATGGGCCAGCAGCTCGCGACTCTGACGTCTTGTGATGGGCCACGGCAGTCTGCTGGCATCCGCCTCGCCGATGGTGCTGACCCCGTGGCGGGTCAGCATGGCATCAATCTCGCTCACCTCGTTGGCAAAGGTGAGGGGTTCCGGGATCGGCTGACGCTCCGGCAGCTTGGCGCGGTTCTCGTCATCGAAGTTCCAGCGCCCGCCAAGGGGGTGGCCGTGCTCATCGAGCAGCACTTGGTATTGCTTTCGCAGGGCGCGGTAGAAGAACTCCATCCGGCTGTGGGGGTAACGCTGCCAGCCATCGCGGGGAGTGAGAAAATGTTCGCTCTCCACCTCGGTAGCAGGGATGGCAAGGCCAGCCGTCCAGCTTTTCAACTGGCTGGCGAGGCGCCACTCGTCCGGGCTCTGCCAGGCAAAGCTGCTGGCCTGATGTGCTTCGAGCTGAGCCTCCAGCAAGCCGGGCAAATCGGGCCAGCGGGCGCTCTCATCAAGGGTCAGGTAACAGACGCGGTGGCCCGCTTGGGTGAGGGCCGCTGCGAAGGCGCGCATGGCGGCAAAGAAGGCCAGCACCTTCTGACGATGGTGGTGGCAGTAGTCGGTCTCCTGACGCACCTCTACCATCAGATAGCAGACCGCCGGATCTGGCGTGCGAAACCAGCTGTGAGCGGCGTTCAGCTGATCGCCGAGAATCAGGCGCAGCTCCATCAGGCTGGCTCCCCCTCAGGTTGCTGGCTGCTGTGACGAGCGTGGCGACAGCGCTCGCTGCAGTAGCGAACCTCCTCCCAACTGCGTGCCCACTTGCGCCGCCAGCTGAAGGGGCGCTGGCAGACGGGGCAGATCTTCTCGGGCAGATGGGGCTTGCGATGCATGATGGCTTCCGGCCTTGGCTGATGGGGGATGTGGCGTGTGGGTAGGGAGAATAACGAACCGGGGGCGTGGACGGATCAACCTCACTGCCAGTTTGCCGCGCAGATGTGCACTTTGTGAGCGGGCGCACAGCCTATCGGTGCACTCCTTGTTTGCAAATTAACCAGCCGTTAACGTGGCGAGGCTGCCGTTGGCAGCATCCATCAATGGATCTTGTTGGCCACCGACTGTCTACAACCGATATGGAGGGGAGTGATGCCAATCATGACAGCTACGCCCCGGGCAGCTTGCCTGCTCGCCCACTGGTATACCCGGGATCCCATTCTCACCTTCGATTTTCCTCACCGCTGATTGGTGGCACCCGCCGTTTGAATTTGTCAGCCGGACGACCCTGATCGCCCCGGCCTCTTTGCCAATCCCGATTTCAAACACACTGGCCTTGCGCCGGTGAGGAGTCTTTTATGCGTCGTATACCCGAGCCGTTTCGTATCAAGATGGTCGAGCCCATCAAACAGACCACTGGCGCCGAGCGCCGTGCTGCCCTCGAGGCTGCTGGCTGGA
Source organism: Aeromonas sp. R5-4 (assembly GCF_040908215.1). Taxonomy (NCBI): domain Bacteria; kingdom Pseudomonadati; phylum Pseudomonadota; class Gammaproteobacteria; order Aeromonadales; family Aeromonadaceae; genus Aeromonas; species Aeromonas sp. R5-4. The sequence goes on from NZ_JBFODG010000032.1 coordinate 105,728, forward strand.
ACCCCTTCCTGCTGCTGGCCGAAGATGTCTATATCGATCTGCTGACCGACAGCGGTACCGGTGCCATGTCCGATCGTCAGTGGGCCGGCATCATGATGGGGGATGAGGCCTATGCGGGCAGCCGCAACTTCGTCGAGCTGGAGCGCACGGTACGCGAGATCTTTGGCTACCAGCATGTGATGCCCACCCACCAGGGGCGCGGGGCCGAGCAGATCCTCTTCCCCGAGCTGGTCAAGCGCTGCAAGGGCAAGGCGCCGGTGTTTATCTCCAACTATCACTTCGACACCACCAAGGCCCATGTGGAGTTGGCTGGCGCGCGGGCCATCAACCTGCTCACCCCGAAGGCCCTCGACACCACGGCCCCTTATGCCTGGAAGGGGGATTTTGATCTTCCCCGCCTGACCGACACCATTGAGACCCTGGGAGCCGACAACGTGGCCGGTATCATCATCACGGTCACCTGCAACAGCGCCGGTGGTCAGCCGGTCTCCATGGCCAATATGGAGGCGGTTTCCGAACTGGCCCGTCGCCACCATATTCCGGTGGTGATCGATGCCGCCCGCTTTGCCGAGAACGCCTGGTTTATCAAGGAGCGGGATCCGGCCTATGCCAAGTGCAGCATCAAGGAGATAGTGCGCCAGATGTTTGCGCTGGGGGACATCTTCACCATGTCGGCCAAAAAGGACGGGCTGGTCAATATCGGTGGGCTCTGTTGCTTTAAAGAGGATCTCGACCTGTTCCGCGCGGTACAGGTGCGCTGTGTGGCGATGGAGGGGTTTGTCACCTATGGCGGCCTTGCCGGGCGGGATATGGCGGCGCTCGCCATCGGCCTGCGCGAGGGGATGGATGAGGAGTATCTCACCTACCGCATCAGTCAGGTGGCCTATCTCGGCGAGCGGTTGGCCGAGGCGGGCATCCCCATCCAGACCCCCACCGGCGGCCATGCGGTGTTTGTGGATGCCAAAAAGCTGCTGCCCCATATTCCGGCCGAGCAGTTCCCCGCCCATGCGCTCGCCTGCGAGCTCTATCTGGAAGGGGGGGTGCGCGGGGTGGAGATTGGCTCCCTGTTGCTGGGGCGCGATCCCGCCACCGGCAAGCAGGAGGCGGCGGACTTCGAGCTGTTGCGCCTCACCATTCCACGCCGGGTCTACACCCGGGATCACATGGACTATGTGGCCGACTGCCTGATAGCGGTGAAGGCGCGGGCCAGCGACATTCGCGGGCTCACCTTTGACTACGAGCCGCCGCTGCTGCGCCACTTCACTGCGCGGCTGAAACCGGTCTGATCAGCAACCGGTCAGACGGGGTGATCAACCGCGCCAAACCGTGAAGATCACCGGTCGCTCCCGGTTAAACGGCCCAGCAAAAAAGCCCCCGCACCAAGGTGCGGGGGCTTTCGTTTATCGGCGCAAAGCCGGGGTCAGACCGCCTGATACTCCAGCTCGACGGAGCCCAGTGCCTTGAGGGTGGACTGGGCGGAGTCACGCTGGCTGATCTGGCCGTTTTTGTTCTCCAGCAGCACGGCGCGGCGGATGGTGGCGAGATCTTCGCCGTTAAGCACCGCATGGGCGCAGGCCATCTGCATCGGCGGCAGGCTGGGGTTGAAGGCGGCGTTCTCGGCGTAGCGGCCAGAGAAGATGCGGCCATCGGCAAATTGCAGCGCCACCGCGGCATAGCCCTGACTGTAGGGGGCGTAGCTTTGACGGGCGGCGGCCAGCGCGGCTTGCCACAGCGGGTCTTCGCTTTGAAGCTCAAGCTCGGCGTGATCCTGCGGGCTCATCAGCGCATCCGTGATATCGAGGTCCGCCGGCCCAAACGAGTGGGGCAGGAAGGATTGCAGGGCGCTCAAGTCATCGGGCAGAGAGACTTTCAGGATCTTGGCGGTGCTCAGCTCGTTCATAAACTGACGGCAGTGGCCGCAGGGGGTGTAGTTGACGGTGATTTCAGAGATCCCGGTCTCGCCACCCAGCCAGGCGTTGGAGATGGCGGACTGCTCGGCGTGGACCGAGTGGAACAGACCTTGCCCCGCGAACTCCATGTTGGCACCGAAGTACCAGGTGCCGCTCAGGCCACAGGCGATGGCACCGACATAAAACTTGGAGATGGGCGCCACCGAACACGCGGCTGCCAGCGGCAACAGGGCGAGGCGCAGGGCGCGATCATCGAGACCTGTGGCGGCTTTCAGGGTGGCGACTTGCTCCGGCGTGAAGCGGGCATTGAAGTCGGCACTATCCAGCATGGGCTGCACGGCTGCTTTGAGCGGGGCAGAGAGAGTATCGAATGGCTTGGCAAAACGGGGATGCATAGTGTGTCCTCAAAGGCCAATTGGGCGGCCATTGTAGGGAGCAAGCTCGGGTAAATGTGTGAGCAGGCTCACACCCTGACGGGCAAACGGAGGGGGATGGTAATGGAAACGTTTGTCTTGTGCAAATTGTGCGGCAGGTCGCACCCCGAGAGGCCAGCAGGCCCCTCGGGGTGCTCAATCGGTGGGCAGTCTGTAGTCAACACTACGATCAAATCAGCCAGTGATAGATGGCAAACAGCAGCGGGGCGACGGCAGCGGTGAGGATCCCGCACACCACCATGGCGAGCGATGCAAAGGCCCCCTGGGTGATCCCCTTCTCGGCGGAAGTAGCTGTGCCGATGGCGTGGGCACAGGCCCCCATCGCGAGCCCTTGCGCTTCCGGATCGGTCACTTTGAACACTTTAAGCAGCGGGTAGCCGATCAGGGCACCGACAATCCCCACCACGACTACCACGGCGGCCGCGATGGCGGGAATGCCGCCGATGGACTGGCTGACGCTCATGGCGAGCGGGGTGGTGATGGATTTGGTCGCCAATGAGGCGAGCAGCGCCGGATCTGTGCCCATAAAATGACCGATCAGCAGGGTTGTGCACACCGAGATCAAGACGGAGGCGAGGGTACAGATTAGGATGGGCTTGAGCTTGGCCTGGATCTGGCGTGCCTGCTGATAGAGCGGCAGCGCCAGCGCCACTACGGCGGGTTCCAGCAGCATGGTAATGGGGCTGCTGCCGCGCTCGTACTGCTCAAGGGGCAGATCAAACCAGAGCAGCAGGCCGATGATCACCGCGGTCGGCACCAGCACAGGGTTGATGATGGGCCAGGGCAGGCGGCGATAGAGGGCGCGGGTGGCGAAATAGAGCGCCAAGGTCAGAGGGATCGCTAGCCAGAAGATCATTTGTTCATCCTCTGGTAGAGCCGACCGACGGTGGCGAGGATCAGCACGATCCCGAGCACGATGCAGAGCATGATGACGCCGAAGGATTGGCGCAGGGGCTCAAGCCAGGCCACCAGTCCGACCGCAACCGGCACGAACAGCACACCCATGTGGCGCAGCAGCAAGCCTGCCCCCAGCTCAACCCAGTGCAGCTTGATCAGTTGCAGGGAGAGCAGCACAAACAGCAGCAGCATGCCGATGATGCTGCCGGGAAAGGCAAACGGCAGGATGGCTGCCACGGATTTGCCTGCCAGCAGGCAGGCGACGATGACCATAAAGTCACGAAAGTACAGCAAGGCGCGTTGCGCGATCACGTGAACCTCATCGACTGGGAAGAAAAATCGCAGTTTACCAGAGAGGTCGGGTCGCGGCATTAAAACAATAACAACTGAAATCAGTTCGTTTGAAGCTGATTTGATTGGCAATTTTTGAAAATTGTCTGATAGAACCCTTTTCGAACTACAAGGAGTAGTGATGACATCCCTCTTGTTCCGAGTTCGCCAGATGGCGAACGATACTGCGTTGCCACCCCATCTGCTGCAAACCCGTCAGTGGGAAGGGCCCCTGTGTCGGGTGCGACTCGACAACACCGGCGCTGATGCCACCCCGGTTGAGCGCTGGGTGCTGTTTGATGGCAAGCTTGGCCTGCCGGTGGAGAGCGCCATTTATGGCGAAGGATTCCAGATGCTGGCCCAGACCATGGGCAGCTGGCAATCACCACAACATGTCGGCCGTTGCCCCGATGCCAGCATCTATCGCATCACCGATGACAATGGCTACCACACCATTCATAACCTGTTGTTGATGGAGCATGGCAAGGGGTGGCTGCTGCTCGCCTTTGCCAGCTGCCACCGTTTTGGCGGGGAGTTTCGCCTCTACCCGGATGGTCGCTTGCAGATCCTGATGAATTGCGAAGGGCGAAAACTTGCGGCCGGTGGGTACTGGCAGAGCGAGGCGCTGATCTGCCTCGAAGGGGCGGAGCGCGAGGAGCTGCTGGCCGAGCTGGCACGGCTGATCGAGGTCGAGCACGGCTCGCTGATCGGCAAGGTGAGTGAGCGCCCGAGCGGTTGGTGCTCCTGGTATCACTACTACGCCGAGGTAAGTGCCGCCGATATTCGCGAGAACCTGCAGGTGCGTGCCGAGCGCTTCCCGGCCCTGCGTTATGTGCAGATCGACGACGGCTATCAGGCCAAAATGGGCGACTGGCTCACACCATCGGCCAAGTTCGAGCAAGGCGTTGCTTCACTGGCTGCCGAGATCAAACAGGCTGGCTGCGAGCCCGCCCTCTGGGTCGCTCCCTTTATTGCCGAACCAAGCTCGCAGGTGTTTCAGGATCATCCCGACTGGTTTGTGAAGGGGGATGACGGTCTGCCGCTGCCTTCCGAACGAGTGACTTATGGCGGTTGGCGCTGCACCCCCTGGTATGTGCTGGACGGCACCCACCCCGAGGTGCAAGCGCACCTTGAGCAGGTGTTTCGTACCCTGCGCGAGCAGTGGGGCATCCACTACTTCAAGCTCGATGCCAACTTCTGGGGCGCCATCCACGGTGGCCGTTTCCACGATCCGGCCGCCACCCGGGTTGAAGCCTATCGACGCGGCATGGCGGCCATTCTGCGTGGTGCTGGTGAAGGGGCCTTCCTGCTCGGTTGCAACGCCCCCATCTGGCCAAGCCTTGGTCTGGTGCACGGCATGCGGGTGAGCGATGACGTGGAGCGCAATGGCCACCGCTATCGCCAGATCGCCCGCGAGGCCTTCTGCCGCGCCTGGCAAAATGACAAGCTCTGGGCCCTCGATCCCGACTGCATCTGTCTGCGCGATCTGCCGACCCAGCAGGCGAGCCAGGCTGAATACAGTTTTCATCTGGCTGCACTGGTGGCGAGCGGCGGCATGATGCTGGCCGGTGATCGGCTGCAAGATCTCGATGAGGAGCAGGCTGCGCAACTGTGCAAGCTGCTGGCGCTCTGCGCCGCCCGGGCACCCTCTGCCCGCTTCGAGTCGATGGATTTTGCCTGCGGCGAAGTGAGCCTGCCCGAGGGCGGCACTCTGCTCTGCCTGTTCAACTGGGAGGGGCAACCACAGGAGTTTCTGCTGCCGGAGGGGGGAACCGATTTTTGGCAGGGACAGGCAGTCGGTACGGCTGTCACCCTGCAAGGGGGCGAGGGGCGGGTGATCCGCTACACCTGATCACAGCGTCACCATAAACAATTCAGGCTCCATCACGGAGCCTGAATTGTTTCAATCAGCGGTTATCAGCCACGTTTTTCAGTAACGCCACTCAAAACCGATGGCGTATTTGGCGGAGCCATAGCCCGGGATGTCACTGCCGGAGGCGATCGCCTTGAGGGTCAGCAACGGGGTGATGGGCACCCCCAGACCAAAACCGATGGCCAGCTGATCATTGGGGTTCCCCATCAGATCGACCCGCATCACCCGATAGAGGGACATATCCTCGCTCAGGTGCATATAGGCTTGCGAAGCGCGGTTATAGACCTGACCAAACACCTCCAGCTGGAAACCTGACTGTGCGCTGATGGCCAGCGGTACCCCGACAAACTTGTAGAGATGGGAACCGTTGAAGTAGCTGTTGGTGATCAGGGGAGTGAAATCAGTCTGCTGATAAAGGGTATTGAAGTTCTGTTCTACGATGCGATAGGTCTGCTCGGGCAGGCGAGCAAGATAATCCGGCACATCGAACCGGTATGCGGCGTTGGCTGCCAGCGGCAGCAGGGCCAGTAATCCGAGCAGTGCGTGGTGACGAGGCATCAGCAAATGGCTTCCGTTCGGCCAAAGAGATCTCTTGCTTGGGAGACATCCGCTCAGGATGCTGCAAGATATTGGTTTTTGGGGAAATCCCCTTCGTCATTATGACCTGAAGAAGGGGACGGGCGGGAAGAATTTATTGTGAAACTACTCACAACTCATAAATCTTCCAGATAGTGGTAGAGACTCTTAAGAATCGCAAAGTTCCGTTCGTTACTCTGGTTCTGCTCGGCCAGTGCCTCGAGACGGGGCACGTAGTCCGGCAGACGACGGCTGAAGTAGTCGCTGCAGTGCAGGCGCCAGCGTTTCTGCTCTGCTTCGCTCAAGGTGTGCGGCCAGTTGCGGGCGCGGTAGCGGAACAGCATCTCCGGCAGCCGGGCGTCGGTAAAGGCGAACTCCCGCTCACCCAGCAGATCCGCGGGGGTGGCACGCACCAGATCCATGGTGGACTTGTCGCCATGGCCAAAGAATCCGGCGTAGAGCTGGGTATCGGGATCGCTCTCATTGCTGCCGGCGAACTCCTGATTGAATACTTCCACCAGTTTTTCCCGCACTTCGGGGTGGGCGCGCAGCAGGTCCAGGCTCTTGCGGCACTGCTCCCGATTGATGCCGAGCTCGTCGGCGCGCTCCGCCGTCAGGGTGGCGGCCGGTGCCAGCACCGGGCACTTGTTGATGTGTACCAGTTTGACCGGAATGCCCGCCAGATCCCCCAGCTCCTCTTTCTTGGTGTAGAGGCGCTCGCGGATCTCCTCGCTGGAGAGTTCAATGAGCGGGGTGGGGTCACGGGTCAGATCCACCATGATCACCGCGTTCTGGTTGGTGGGGTGCCAGGCAAGTGGCGAGACCCAGCTTGCACAACCCTGCCAGGGGGAGAACATGCCGGAGACATGCACCAGCGGCTTCATGGTCACCACGTCAATCAGCGCCTTCACTTTATTCTTGTTGCGAAGGTCAAACAGGTACCCGAATAGCTTGGGTTGGGCCTTTTTCACCAGCTTGGCCATCTCGATGGTGGCCAGTACGTCAGAGAGTGCATCGTGAGCATTGGCGTGGGCGACGCCGTTGGCGACCGTCAGCTTCTCCAGCCGGAAACTCGGTTTGCCTTCATCATCAAAGGCCCACTCGATCCCCTCCGGCCGCAGGGCATAGCAGGCCCGCAGCATGTCGAGGATGTCCCATCGGGAGTTGCCGTTCTGCCAGCTGTAGGCATAGGGGTCATAAAAGTTGCGATAGAGGGTGTAGCGGGTCACTTCATCATCGAAGCGGATACTGTTGTAGCCAAGCACACAGGTATTCGGCGTGGCGAACTGCTCGTGGATCTGGCGAATGAAATCCGCCTCGCACAGCCCGTCCTTCATCGCCTTTTGCGGCGTGATACCGGTAATGAGGCACGCCTCCGGATCTGGCAGGTAGTCTGCCGGAGGCTTGCAATAAATCACCAGTGGCTCGCCAATGATGTTGAAATCCGCATCGGTACGAATACCGGCAAACTGCGACGGCCTGTCCTTGGCGGGGCTGATGCCGAAGGTCTCGTAGTCGTGGAAGTAGAATGTTGGCTCGTTGCCCGCGTGTGCTGTTTTGCTCATGTTGCTCGAGATGAGGTATCCGATGACGGCGGCTAGCGCCTGGGTGGGCGGTGCCAGGCACCACAATTGCGTGCATGGTAAACCATAGCGCAGGCAGAACGAAGGGCGAGCCGTGCAGGTGGCGGTTTATTGGGCGGTTGCTCCCGATATCTTAGGCACTTCTGTCTTGCTCACCGGGACTATACGACCAATTTATCTCGTAGGATGCGATGATTTTTTATGACATCAGAATGTTAGCCTGGTCCCATATCCGCTGGTTATAAGGGGTATAACCAGCGTGTGACAGCGGGAGCCTTTAGACTGCAGGCCTCAAAACAGCAATTTTGCAGGTGGTGCAGTTATGGTGATTACTCAGGGTCCACAGTTCAACGGCAAGGCATCCAAACGGATGCATGTGATGGCCAAACCTATCGGGGCCGTGTGTAACATCGACTGTACCTACTGCTACTACCTGAGCAAGCAGGATCTGCTGGAATACAAGAAGGGATGCTCGCCCCAGATGGACGAGCAGACCCTTGAGACCTATATCCGCCAATATATCGAGGGGCAGAATACCCCCGAGATCATCTTCTCCTGGCAGGGGGGCGAGCCGACGTTGCTCGGGCTCGACTATTTTCGCAAGGTGGTCGAGTTGCAGCGCAAATACCAGCCGCAAGGGGTGGTGATCGCCAACGATCTGCAGACCAACGGCATCCTGCTCAACGATGAGTGGTGTGAATTTCTGGCCGCCAACAACTTTCTCATCGGTCTGAGCATCGATGGCCCCGAGTTGCTGCACAACGCCTATCGGGTCAACCGAGCCGGGCGCGGTACCTTCAATCAGGTGATGACGGCGGTGGCGCTGTTGCACAAATACAAGGTGAAGTTTGCCACCCTGACTTGCGTCAACAACCTCACCAGCAAGAATGCGCTGGAGGTTTATCGCTTCCTGCGTGATGAGGTGAAGTCGCCCCAGATGCAGTTTATCCCCATCGTCGAGCAGAAGGGTTTTCGCACCACCGCGCCCCAGACCTGGCAACCGCAGGAGCAACTCAAGCAGGGGGACAAGCGCCTCAATCCTTGGCATAAAAATTCGGTGGTCGAGCCCTGGTGCGTCTCGGCTGAGGGGTGGGGGGATTTTCTCATCACCATTTTCGATGAGTGGGTGCAGCAGGATCTGGGGCGGGTCTTCGTGCAATATTTCGAGGCGAGTGTCGAGACCTGGATGGGACGCAAGAACCCCCTCTGTACCTTGGGGGAGATTTGCGGCAAGGGGCTGGCGATGGAGCCCAACGGCGATGTGTTTGCCTGTGACCACTATGTCTATCCCAAGTACAAGATCGGCAATATCCACCATCAGCCGCTCAGTGAGCTGGCGTATTCGCCCGCCCAGCAAGCGTTCGGCTTTGCCAAATCGCGCAGCCTGACCCGCCAATGCCAGCAGTGTGACTACCAGTTTGCCTGCTATGGGGAGTGCCCGAAGAACCGCTTTATTCGCACCCACGAAGGGGAGGCAGGTCTGAATTACCTCTGTGCCGGTTGGTACAAGTTTTTCAGCCATATCGATCAGTCGATGGCCTATATCCTGCGCCGTGCCGGTTACCCTGTGGCCCATGGCAAGTATCGTGATGCGGGGATGAATAACGGCGTCATGACACATGGTCAGAGGAAATAAGCGATGCAGAGCATGTTGAGTCGCCACGAGTTCCGTCACACCCGCTCCGGCACCATGGGCGCCTTGTGGCTGGCCCTTGGCATGACCCTGTCTGGCGCAGCGCTGGCGGTAGCCAGCCCTGCGCCGCCGGTCACCTCATCAGCGAATGGGGCACCCACCGCATCCGTGGCAGTCACTGCGCCCTCAGACGCCCAGATCCAGCAGTGGGCCTACAGTGCGCAGGATATCTCCCTGCCAGCGGTGGAGCGGGCCGATGCCCTGCGCCAGCTGGCTGCTTATCCGAACCAGAACAGTCTGGTGGCGGTGGCCAGAAGCCTGCGTGATGAGCACGCCTTGGTGCGCGAAGCGGCGGTGATTGCCGCCGATCCCTATCAGTTTGCGCACCGCTGGCGACTGCTCTCACCGCTGCTGGATGACAGCAGTGCCGAGGTTCGCCGCGCCGCTACCCTCAATCTGGCTCGCGATTATGGCGCCATGAATGAGGGGCAACTGAGCGCCATTGGCCAGCCGCTGGCGGAGTTGAGCGAGTATCTCGCCCGGCAGCAGGACCCTGCGCAGCAGCTGTTGCAGGCAGATCTCTATCGCTGGACCCGGCAGTGGGACAAGGCGCAGGCAAGCTACGAACAACTGCTGGCCAATCAGCCCGATAATCCCCTGATCTGGCTTGGTCTCTCTGACAACTTGCGGGCCCAGCAACGGGATGCCGAGGCACTGGCCTTGCTCAACAAGGGGATTCTTGCGCTGCCACAGAATGCCAACTTCCATTACGCCAAGGCGCTGACCCAGGTGCGCCTCGATCAGAAGAGCGAAGCGGCAGTCACCATGGCACAGGCGGCGGAGCTCGCTGGCAATAACAGCTACTTCTGGTATCTCAACGGGGTGCTGCAAGAGCCGCTGGATCTCGAGAAAGCCATCGGCTCGTTCGAGCTTGCCTACCGGATCTCCGGCGCGCCGGAGCAGCTCTATGCGGTGTGTGATATCTACCTTCGCCACGATCACCCCAAGAGCGACACCTGCATGAGTGAACTTGGCAAGATAGCGCCCCCCGAGGTGCTGGCCGAGCTCAATAGCAAGCGCGCGAGCAAGACGAGCACGCCGCCGGTTTCTGCTGGCCAGTGATGGCTGCCACTTCTCTTACTGCACAGGTCAGGTTATGACAATCATACCGCTCAAATTCGCAATTCCGTTGCTGGCGACCACCCTGCTGGTGGCCGGCTGCACCCTCTCGGTCAAACAGGGCAACCAGCCGCTCCATCCGCTGCGACAGAAGATTGAAGCGGACATGGTGCTGGTGGAAGGGGGCCGTTTTGAGATGGGCTCCAACGACCCTAGCGCCAAAGCGAGCGAAGGGCCGCAGCATGCGGTCTCGCTCAACAGCTTCTACATGGCAAAATTCGAGGTGACCCAGGCCCTGTTCGAAGCGGTGATGGGCCCCTCCATCAGCTATTTCCAGGCACCGGAGGTACCGGTCAACAACCTCAGCTGGCAACAGGCCAATCTGTTTGTGACAAGGCTCAATGAGTTGACCGGCGCTCACTACCGCCTGCCCACCGAAGCTGAGTGGGAGTATGCAGCCAAGGGGGGCAAGCTGAGTAAAGGCTATCGTTACAGCGGCTCCGATCAGATTGATGAAGTGGCCTGGTACAGCGGCAACGCCAAGAATCGCGCCTATCCGGTGGGGCTGAAAAAGCCCAACGAGCTGGGGCTATACGACATGACCGGCAATGTGGGGGAGTTTGTGGCTGATGCCTATGAAGAGACCTTCTATCGCCATAGTCCTCAAGAGAACCCGAACAATGCCCAGGAGAGCAAGAGCCACCTCGCCCATAAGTCGGTGCGAGGCGGCAGCTACGCCTATGAGGCTGAATTGTCTGAAAATTTCCGGCGTGATTTTGCCAGCCAGTCGGTGATGATGGCTGACATGGGATTGCGACTGGTGCGTGATGCCCGTTAGGGCTGATCGATGGAGGTGGCCAGCCCCAGCTCGCTCACCACCTCGAACAGCTGCTGGCGCAGCCAGCGGTGGCCCGCCTCGGTGGTCCGGCTGGGATGCCAGATGGCCGACAGGCTGAATATTGATTCCTCGAAGGGGAAGGGGAGTACCCGTACATCATACATGCCGGCAAAGGTATTTATGATGGAGGTGGGCAAAACCCCGATGATTTCGCTGCACGCAATGATGGGCAGCATCTCCATGGCGGTCGGCACCCGTACCACGATATTGCGGTTGGCCATTTGCGGCAGGTGCTCGGCGGTGATCATGCTGCCTCTGACCTGCCACTGGGCCAACGCCACATGCTCCTCGGTAAAATAGGCCTCCACCGTCAAGTTGCTGCCCAGTCGCGGGTGGTTGCTGGCACACACCACCTTCACCTGCTCGCCATAGAGCACCTCGCTCTTGAGCATGCTGCGCCCGCTCTGGGTCATGTCGATGATGAGATCATAACGCTGCATCCGCAGGTCACTCTCCATATCCTCGGTAAAGAGGGGATGCACCTCGAGCGAAATACCCGGGGCGTGTGCCCGGATCTTGCACAGCAGCGCCGGAACCAGTTGGGCGCTGACCAGTCTGACACAGGCGATGGAGAAGACTCGCTGGGAAGTGCGCGGATTGAAGGTGCGCGAGGTCGAGAGGGTCGAGCTGAAGTTTTTCAGCGCGGCCGCCATCGCCGGATAGATGTCGATGGCAAACGAGGTGGGCTCCATCCCCACGACCTTGCGATTAAACAGAGGATCACCGTAGATCTCCCGCAGTCGCTTGAGGGCCTTGCTGACGGCGGGTTGGCTGATCTCCATACGTGTCGCCGCCCGGGAGAGGCTGCGCTCTTCATAGATCGCGACAAAGATCGGGATCAGGTTCAACTCGGTACTTCTGATGTCTAACAAGAGAGGCCTCGTTACATGTTCGTGGAAAAATCACACTGCCTTGGCACTGCCGGGTAGCCGGAGGGGAGAACCTGCCACGCCAGTCAGGTGGCGTGGCAGCCAGCTGGTATCCCACTTTGGCAGTGTAATGAAGTGGGCAAAGTGGGACAACCAGTGCAGGGGTTGGTTGCTGCGTGGCGCACTTTATTTATCTGTTTGCGTTGCAGGATGATTGATCCGCTGAGGTCGGTTTGCCAGTCAGGGGGGCAATTCCGGCAGGGCCGCTTGCCAGCCGATAATGTGGCCCAACCGTGAACGGATGTTGCCAAGACAGGTGCCCCGTCGCCTTTGCAGGCGCACCAGCAGGCGCCAGCCCATCCTGAGCGCATCAGCCCGCTCAAGGGGATCTTGCTGGAATACAGCCTGTTGTTGCTGCCAAGCCGGATCGGAACTGACACGGCTCAGTTCCAGCCAACCCCTCTTGGCCCGCAGATAGCGATAGGCCAGTACCCGCACCGCCCCCCACTGCCTGCACCAGATGGCGGCCCCATATTGCCAGCCGAGCGGGCGAGGGTGGTGGCGGTAGTAACGGGCTATAGCCCGGAGCGCCAGCACCAACAGGGCTACACCACCGGCTACTCCAAGCAACCGATGCCAGTAGGCCGCCAGCCAGGAGGCGGGAGTGTGTCGCACTTGCAGGGTCTGCCCAGGGAGGGTCAGGGTTTGCAGCTGGCCAGTCTGGCTGTTCCACCATGCAAGCTCCAGCGCGGGCAGGGTCAACTCACCACCTCGCTGCAAGATATAGGTAGTCTCATCTTCCCGTGTCGAGAGGTACTCCCCCCGCTCCTGGGTATCGTTCAGTCGGGCTTGCGCCGGATAGGCCTGTACCCGTCCATCGCTTGCAAGCGGAGTGATCAGCGGCGGGATCAGCACCGAGAGGGTATCCTGTCCGTTGGCGGTAACAGTTCGGGTGATAGCATCCCCCACCCGCAGCTCGCCGTCAGCATGGTCATCCGCAGAGCGCTGCCAACGCTGGCTCAGGGTGAGATTGCTGGCGCTCAGCCAACGCCCGCCGACCGTCAGGGCTGGGTCGGGCAGAGCGGCGGCAAAACGCTGAGGGTGGGTGGTAAGGGTGATCTGCCGGGAGCCCCCTTCAGGGCGCGCCACGGTGGCCCGTACCGCGATGGCGGGGATCTCGAACTGGCCGGATTGCTGGGGATAGAGCGTCAGCTCCCAGCGCTGATGTGACCAGGTCTCGCCATCGCGGCGCAGGGTGAAGTTGGTCGCCAGCTCGCTGCGCTGCTTGACCATGACCCCCGGCAGCTCGAACTGGCCGATGCGGGTACCCGCGGTAAACCAGCGGTTGGTCGCCAGCTCCAGATAGAGGGTGATCTGTTGGTTGACGGCATAGGGGCGCTTCTCCTCCCCCTGATCTTTCAGCCAGCTCTTGAGGGTTACTTGAGTGGCGTCAGTCGCATCAGAAGCCTCGGCAGCCTGTGCTTCGACCGTGAGCAGCACGGCCCCGAGCAGGGTAGCGGTCGCCACATATCCGCACAGCCAGTGGCGGAGTTTATTGTGCCGGTTGCACATGGGTAGGCTCCTTGTGGGTGGCAGAACGAGGACGGGCGGTTGCGCCCGTTTGCTGCGCTTGTAGCTGGAGGCGGAATTTGGCTTGCAGGAAGTCACCGGGATCAGACTCCACCCGGCGCAGCCACTTTTCGGCCTGCGCCGGATTGGCCAGGATCTGATCTGCGGTCAGGGTTTCGCGCGCCATCAGGGATGAAGCCACTGTCTCTTCCGCCCCGTCGGCACTGCGTGGCTCATCATCGGGCAGTTCACTGGAGTGATCAGGTCCATCCGGCGTGCCGGTCTGGCTCTGACTGGCGCGGTTGATCTCGTCAACAATCCCGCTCATCACCTGATAGTTGTGGGCGGCTGATTGGCGCACGCTCGGGTCGCTGGCCTCGTCAGCCAGTTTCCGGAACAGCCGGCGGGCGGCCAGATACTCACGCTGTCTGGCGAGAGCATTGCCGGCATAGAGCAGAGCCTGTTCGGAGTCGGCTTGCAGGAATGCTGACTGGGCCAGTGCAAACTCGGCGCCATAGTAGTAGGCCACCCCCTTGTAGAAGGGATCTTCATAGTGTTTAGCCGCCTCCAGATAGTCCCCTTGCTGGAAGTACCACTGCCCCTGCTGATCTGGGGTGAGCCAGAGGTTGAACCACTGCTGTTTCAGCTCCTTTGCCCAGTGATTGATCGCAGGCTCTGTCGGCTCTGCGGGCGCCAGCGAGAAGGTGGTGGCCTGCGCAGGCGTCGTCTGTAACAGGGAGAGACCGATGGCTGCCACCAGACCCCACTGCACCAGCCAGCCTTTGCGAAACCAGAGCAGCAGCAGGGCGACGACCGGAAAGAGCAGGTAGTAACCCATGTCCTGCCAGGGCATCAGGGAGTCGTTATGGATCAAAAAGTTGCGTTCAATCCCCCGGTTGATGCGATCTACGTCGCCATTATCCACCGTCATGGTGAGCAGGGTGCCATCGCTGTCACTGGCCAGTCGCCGTAGTGAGGCAAGCTCCAGCGGGCGTTTGCCACTCAGGGCCGGGTCGCCAGCGGCCAGGATCAGCAGCTGACGGGATTGACCACGGAAATAGTCAGCCAAGGGGGCGATGGCGGAGGGGCTGATGCCATCGCTCACCAGCAAAACGGTGCTGCCGGTCTCATCGGCCAGAAGTTCGGTGAGCAGCGGGATCACCTGTTCGGTGCGCTTGCCCGCTTTAGGCATGATCTCGGGACGGATGGCGGCGAGGATAGGGTCATAGACGGCATTGTCACGGGTCAGCGGCATGGCGGTGTGGGCCGAGCCGGCAAAGACCACCAGCCCGTTGCGCCCGCCATCGCGGGTCGCCAGCAGATCGCTGATCTTCTGCTTGGCCCGCGTCAACCGGTTGGGGGCGATATCCGTTTCCAGCATGGAGTCGCTGTTATCGAGCAGGATCAGCAGGGCGCCCTGATCTTCGCCAAAAGGGGAGGGTTCACGGCTCCAGGTCGGCCCTGCACAGATCAGGATGGCCAGCCCCATCAACAGCCCCAGCACCTTGAGGGGCAGGTTCTTTTTCCAGCCGGTGTCCCCCAGCGTCAGCGCCTCGCGCAGATGGGGCGGCAGCCGCTGTTGCCAGTTGTTCGCTTCATCCATGTGCCAGCGCAGCAGCAGGATGGCGACAAGGGGGAGCAAGGCCAGCAGCCACCAGGGGCGCAGAAAGTGGGCATTCAGCCAGAGCTGCTGCCAGTAGAGAGGATCCATCATGGCGTGTCTCCTGAGAGAGCAGTGCGCAGGCGGTAGCGCCTGAGGGTCAACAGGGAAAAGAGGGTGAGATAGAGGACGACGCTGATGGCGATGAGGTAATGGTGCAGGCTTTCGCGAGTCTGAAAGCGGGTGCTTTCGTAGCGTTGTGGCTCCAGCTCACCGATCACCTGATAGGCGCGCGTCAGCTGCGCCTCATCAAGAGCCTGAAACAACTGGCCGCCGGTCAGGGTCGCCAACTGTTGCAGGGTATCGAGATCGAGTGCCTGTTCGCCGACGGTGGCCGGATCCCCCATGGCGATAGTATGCAGCCGCACACCGTTGACCGCGGCTACCCGGGCCGCATCCCGCGGGCTGACAAAACTGCCGGTGTCGTTGCCATCGGTAAGGATGATGGCGACTTTCTCCCGCTTGGCGCTGTTCTGGTCTTGTTGCCCATGGCGATCGCTGTTGTTGAACACTTTGATTGCCAGACCGATGGCATCCCCCAGATGGGTGCTCTGGCCCGCCATGGCGACATCGGTCTCCTGCAGCAGGGTTTGCCAGGTGTCGAGATCGGCGGTAAACGGCGCCTGGAGAAAGGCGGCATCCCCAAACAGGATGAGCCCGAGCCGATCTCCTTCGCGCGTTGCAGCAAATTGTTTAAGCACCTCTTTGGCGGCGTCGAGCCGACTGAGGGACTTGCCGGGGTCGGGGGAGAAGTCGGTCTCTGCCATGGAGCCGGAGAGATCCAGCACTATCATCACATTCCGCCCGAACCGCTCGCGTACCTGAGGCGTGCCATAGATGGTGGGCTTGGCCAGCGCCAGCACCGCCAGTAGCCAAACGGTGATCAGGGCGATCCGTTGCCACCAGCTGGCAGTTAGCTGGGTTGCCCCCTCACGCGGCGGCTCATCCAGCAGACCGATCAGCAGGTCGAAGAAGGGCACCTTGATGGCACTTTGCCGAGTGCGATAGGCCGGAATAAGGCGAAACACCAGCAACGGCAGGGGCAGCAGCCAGAAACAGTGGGGGTGGGCAAACTCGAGACCTGCATCAAGCATGATGGGCCTCCGTCGCCAACGAGGCTGTTTGTATTGGAGTCTGGTGGTGGGCAAGCCAGTCGTTGCAGAGGGAAACGAGGCAGAGCTGATCACTGACGCTTAGCACCACCTGATCACAGACCAGCGATACCAGCCAGCGCTCCCCCAGTTCGGTCGCGAAACGGGGCTGCCTATCCGCCATGGCATTGTCGAGGGTCTGCAGCAACGCCATGCCAAACAGCTTGCCGTGCCGGGGATCTAGGTGGGTCAACACCTGCTTGATCAGGTGAAACAGCGCCAGACTGGCCCCGGCATCAGACCAGTTGATCGTGCGCAGGGCCGCCTGCGCTTCACGCCGGTAACGCTGCTGCCACCAGCGCTGTGCCCGGTGATAGAGCCAGAGCAGCGCCAGCGCCCCCAGGCTCAGCGCCAGCAGCAGCCAGCCTGCGGTTTGCGGTTGCCAGCTGATGGTGGGTGGTACGGTCACGTCCTGCAATTCGCGCAGCATATAGGTGCCGGGCAGCTTGTGGTTCATCAGTGATCTCCTCCCAGTGCGGTAATGAGGCGGGCGAGGTGGTGGCCACCGGTGTCGAGGGTAATAAGCGGCAATCCCTTGAAGGCCATCAGTCGCAGCAGTTGCTCTTTTTTCAGCTGCTGCTGGCGGGCTAGCCCCTGATCCAGCACAGGGATCTGGTGGGGAGCAATATTGAGCTGGTACTGGCCATCGCCAACTACCCAGCTGGCGCCAGCGGCTTTGGTCGACAGGGTCGACTCAAGGGGATCGGCGATGTGCAGTGCCAGCACATCGTTGTGCTGTTGCAAGTAACCGAGGCGGGTCAGGTCGGCCTCGGTGACGCCTGCCCAGTCGCTAAGAAAGATCAGGGTGGTATTTTTCAACTTGAGGCGGCCCAGCATCGCCAGCAGGGGGGCCATACCGGTCGCCTCGCTGTCGCGGCTGGTGGCCGAGAGAGCATGATTGGCGGCACAGAGCTGGCGCAGTCCTGCCAACCAGTGGCCACGGGAGCGCTGGCCGCGCAGCCACGCCACGCCATCGCAGTGCAAAATGGCGAGCCCGACCCGATCGCTCTCTTTGAGTACTTGCCAGCCGAGCAGGGCGGCGACTTCGGCGGCCACCACCGACTTCATCACCTCCACCGAGGAGAAGAACATGCAACTGCGCTGATCAACGCAGAGGATCACGTGACGATCTTTCTCTTCGCTATAACTGCGCACATGGGGGCGGCCGGTGCGCAGGGTCACTTTCCAGTCCAGGGTGCGAATATCATCCCCTTGCTGATAGTGGCGCAGCTCTTCAAAGTTGAGCCCACGGCCGCGAAAGCGTGACGGGTGGCGGCCGCACAGCTGGTTGCCGCTGTTTGGCCGGGGCAGCAGTGAAAACTGGCCGACCAGCCCCTGTAGCCGGACCAGTGTCAGGTAGTCGCAGTGGATGCGGGGGTCACCACTGGGCGGTTGCCCGCACTGTGTCAGCCTGTCATGGGATAAGGAGCGAGGTGTCATGGTATCGCTTACCCGATGACGACGTGATCGAGCAGAGTCATCACCACCTGCTGGTGATCCACCCCATCTGCCAGCGCGTCATAGCTGAGGGTAAAGCGGTGGCCAAGCACGCTGGGCACCATGGCGCGCACATCGTCGGGCAGCACATGGTTGCGCCCTTGCAGCCAGGCATAGGCGCGGGCGCACTTGTCCAGAGCAATGGATGCGCGGGGGCTGGCGCCGACCGCAATCCACTGTGGCAGCCCGGTAGCCGGGTAGCGATCGGGGTGTCGGGTCGCCATGACCAGCGCAATGATGTAGTGCTCCACCAGCGGTGAGACCGTCATGGCCGAGAGCTCTGATCTGGCCTGCAAGATGAGTTCAGGGGAGAGGGGGGCGAACCCCTCGTTCTGCTGGCGGGTACCGCGCTCTTCGGTTCGCATCAGCCTAATGATGGCAAGCTCTGTCTCTTCATCGGGGTAGGCGACCGAGACCTTGAGGGCAAAACGGTCCATCTGGGCTTCTGGCAGCGGGTAGGTCCCCTCCTGCTCGATGGGGTTCTGGGTGGCCAGCACCATAAAGAGCTCGGGCAAGCGATGGCTCTTGTCACCGACGGTAACGGTGCCTTCGGCCATCGCCTCCAGCAGCGCCGCTTGTACCTTGGCGGGGGCGCGGTTTACTTCATCGGCCAGTACGATGCTGTTGAAGATGGGGCCTGGCTGGAAACGCAACTGGTGGGCTCCGTCACGCTCCTGATACATCTCGGTGCCGGTTACATCTGAGGGGAGCAGATCGGGGGTGAACTGAATGCGGCCGAAGCTGGTATTGAGGGCTTCTGCCAGCGCCTTGACCGAGCGGGTCTTGGCGGTGCCGGGCAAACCTTCAAGGAGCACGTGGCTATTGGTCAGCAGGCCGATGACCAGGGCGCGGATCACATGGGACTGGCCGACCACACTGTGACCAACCTGTTCGATGAGTTGAGAGATCTGTTGTTGCAAGGGGTTCATAGGGTTTTCCACAGGGTACATTTAACGAGAGAGAGATAGGGCTAGGAGGGGGCCAACGGATTTTCAATTTCCAGCCGGCACGGGCGAGCCGGCTGGAAATTGAAAACGCCCACCAGAGAGTGATGGGCGTTGGAGTCACCGCCTTACTTGATGGTGGCGACTTTTTGCTTGAGTGCATCCAGCTCTGCCAGTTTGCCCTTGAGCATCAGGCTCTGGGAGCTAATGCTGGCCGGGTTCATCTGGAAGCTCTGCTGCATCGGATAGTTGGGCAGAGTGTCGAAGAACTCTTTCAGGATCCCCTGTGCAGGTACGAACAGCCACATGTTGTCTGCCATCCAGCGCAGATACATGCCTGACTCATGCGGTGCCTTCTCGAACGGGTCAGCGCGCAGGTTGATGATCTGCGGCCAGTTTGGAGTCACACGCGCCGCGTCGGTGATGTTGCCCTCCATGGTGGCAAAGTTCAGTTTGAAGTCATTCCAGCGCACGGCGTTGAGTTCGCCGTTTGAGGAGAAGTAGAGCATGGAGTTGCGCGGGGAGGTGTCGGCTTTTCCGGCGAGGTACGGCATGAAGTTGTAACCGTCCAGTTTCACCCGCCACTGTTTGCCGTTGGCCTTGTAGCCCTTGGCCAGCTTCTCTTTCACATCCGGTACACCGGCTGCGGCCAACAGCGTCGGCATCCAGTCCTGATGGGCCATCATGGCGTTGACTTTGGTGCCTGGCTTGATCACGCCCGGCCAGCGAACCAGTTGCGGAACCCGCATCCCGCCTTCCCATGTGGTGCCTTTTTCACCATAGAAGGGGGTGGTGCCGCCATCCGGCCAGCTGACGGTCTCGGCGCCGTTGTCAGTGGTGTAGATCACGATGGTGTTGTCGGCGACCCCCAGCTCGTCCAGTTTGTCGAGCAGGATCCCCACCTGATCATCGTGCTCCAGCATGCCATCGGCATAGATGCTGACGCCGGATTTACCCTGATACTTCTCTTGCAGACGGGTCCAGACGTGCATGCGGGTGGCGTTGTGCCAGATGAAGAAGGGCTTCTTGGCCTTGACTGCTTTCTCCATAAACACCAGCGAGGACTCGAGGAACTCTTCGTCGGCATGCTCCATGCGCTTGCGGGTCATGGGGCCGGTATCTTCAATCTTGCCGTCGGCAGAAGATTTGATGACGCCGCGTGGGCCGAACTTCTTCTTGAACTCCGGATCTTTCGGGTAGTAGTAGGTTTCCGGTTCCTCTTCCGCGTTCAGGTGATAGAGGTTGCCGAAGAACTCGTCGAAACCGTGCTTGGTCGGCAGGTGCTGGTTCTGATCGCCCAAATGGTTTTTGCCGAACTGAGCCGTCATGTAACCTTGCTCTTTGAGCAGATCACCGATGGTGGGGGCCCAATCCGGAATGCCGTGAGTGGATCCAGGCATGCCGATGGTCAGCAGACCGGTACGGAATGGCTCTTCACCGGTAATGAAGGCGGCGCGGCCGGCGGTGCAGGATTGCTGACCGTAGTGATCGGTAAAGAGGGCCCCTTCATTGGCGATCCTGTCCAGGTTTGGGGTCTGGTAGCCCATCATCCCCTGGTTGTAGGCACTGATGTTCCAGTAGCCGATGTCATCGCCCATGATGGCAAGAATATTGGGCTTGGCGGCTGCTGTGGCACTACCAGCGGTGGCCATTAAGGCAAGGCTCATGGCTATTTTGTTTATTTGAATGGCCATTATTGGCTCCACTCCTAATCTGATGTGAATTGGTACACAAAATGGGCGATGAAAGCAGCGTGCGTTTAACGCGGCGGAAATATCATCCCGTACAAGCTGTTGGAGGGGATGGAATACCCGGATGGGCACATTCCCCTTTATCGCTGTCGTTATGACCTGCAAAGAGTGATATGACCTGAATAGCCCGAGTTAACCGCAGCTTGGAAATCAGCTTTCAACAGTTTCAATCTATAAATCCCGTTTATCCTTGTCGCCTTATAGCGAATATAACCGCTGGTTATCCGTTATTTTTTCGCCGACCCTTCGGTCGCAAGCTATCGGGTGAGCTGCGAGCGAGCATGGGAAGCTGTGTCCAGAAGGCGGAGGTGTCTACAGCTATCGATGGCGATAAGGCGAATAAATGGGTGATGGAGTTCACAGTTCGGCTAATCAATTTAGGGGATGAGAGCTGTTATGAGCGTTGTGGTGTGCCTTTATTCAAAATTCTTACTGGCAAACCGAGCACTCTTTAATTCTGATTAAGTCATAATTAAGTAAAGTTGGGGTGTTGATTGTTTCGCTTAGATATGAGTTTTTAAAACTGCTCACAATGTCATCGCGAGATTTAAAAAGCCTGCTCGCATATTTTTGAACGGATACATATGACTTGAATGGGAGTGGTCAAATAAATCCAGCTGTGATCTTTGTCTATTCAAGGTGCCAGGGTCATAAATGCCTATAAAAACAAGGTAAAAGGCTCGGCTATTGACTAAGTTGATAGAAGGCGAAGCATAAAACAGCGCCATTTTGATACGACAACATCGCATGGGACCCGGATCATGGACAGAGCGCAGGGCGCAGCCCCCTTTTCATTGCAAGTGGATCTAAGGCAGGTTGTGTATGCCCTGTCAGCCTCGCTGGACCTGGTGGGCATTGGCGATGTGGCCCACGGTAAACGGGTCGGGATTATGGCTGCCGAGTGCAGCCGGGAGCTGGGGATGAGTGAGGCCGAACGCTGTCTGCTGTTCGAGTTGGGGGTGCTGCATGATATCGGTGTCTCCTCGACCATCACCCATCACCATCTGGTCAGCGAGTTCGATTGGGAGTCCTCCCAGCGCCACTGCGAGGTGGGATATCAGCTGCTCAAGGATTTCCGTTTGCTGGCCCCACTGGCCCTGCCTATCCGTTATCACCATACCCACTGGCACCTGTTGCGCGAGATGGCCGATGTGGACCCCAATGTAGCCCGTCAGGCCAACCTTATCTTTCTGGTGGATCGCTGCGATGCGTTGGCGGCACCCTACTATGGTGATGGTTCATTGTTGATGCATACCAACGAGATCCGCGCACGCCTGCAGGATTTCCGTGACGAGTTCTTTGCCCCCGAGCTGGTGGATGCCTTCCTCAAGGCGTCTCGCTCTGAGGCATTCTGGCTGCAGCTGGAAGCCCGCTCCATCAATGATTACATGCTGGAGATGCTGCAGGTGCGGGAGCCTTGCCTGACCTTCAACGGGGAGCTAAAAGCGCTGGCGCAGATCTTCTCCGGCATTGTCGACGCCAAAAGCCCATTCACGATGACGCATTCGCTCGGTGTGAGCAGGTTGTCTCGGGCACTGGCAGAATTGATGGGAGTCAGTGCCATCCATTGTGACATGCTGGAGATCGCCGGTTTGCTGCATGATCTGGGCAAGCTCAGGGTGCCGGACGAGATCCTCGACAAGCCTGCCAGCCTGACGAAAGAGGAGCGGGCCATCATCAATACCCACAGCTTCGAGACTTACCAGATCCTGCGCCACATCGAAGGGTTTGAGGAGATTGCCTGCTGGGCGGCCTATCACCATGAGGAGCCTGACGGTGAGGGCTATCCGTTCCACCTGCCGGCATCCGCCATGGCGCTCGAAGCGCGGATCCTGCGGGTCGCCGATATTTTTCAGGCCATGGTGCAGGACAGACCTTATCGGCGCGGCCTGCCTGCCCGTGACGCATTGACCTTTATGCAGCAACTGGCGGATCAGGGGCGGGTCGATCCCGCTGTGGTGGCGGTGCTGGCCGATCACTTGCCGCAGATGATGATGGCAGCCATTCCGGATCGCGAGCCGGATCATGCCATCAATTGAGGGAGAGGCTGGCCGCTGACTCATACTGCCGCGAGCCAGCTATGCTTGGAACAAGCCGAGCATGGTGCCGGTACCGGCGCACAAGACGCCAGCTTGATGGACTACCGTAGGGGAGCAGATATGGAATCGCTAAAAGCCAAGGATTATATGCAGAGCAGACCCATCACCTTCACTGCCGACATGATGGTGCAAGCTGCGGTCGAGAAATTTCTGAACAGTCATCAGCTCGGTGGCCCTGTGGTGGATGGCCAGGGCCATCTGATTGGCTGGATCTCCGAGCAGGATTGCATCGCAGTGCTGCTTAAGGAGGCCTATCACTGCGAACAGGTGGCGCAGGTCAAGGATGTGATGCGCAAGGAGGTGTTGTCGGTGGGTCCCGATACCAGCATTTTGAGTCTGGCGGAGATGATGATGGGGCAAAAGCCGAAGATCTATCCGGTAGTGGAGGAGGGGCGTCTGCTCGGGGTCATCAATCGTCACAATGTCATGCAGGCCATTCACGCCCAGCTCACCACCTGTTTTGTCCATCACACCCACGGTTAATCCTGTTTTTCTCTCTCCCAAGGCAAGCTTCGGCTTGCCTTGGCTATTTCATTTGCTGCCATTTATTCATGTTATGCCATCTTACAATGGTTGTTTTGTTATGTTTGAGGAGCGGCCAATCTCTCTGTCTTCCCATATATAACGCTACGTTAAGGCTTGCACCGTTCCCGCTCGCTCTTTAGGATCGCTCGCAGCTAATCGATATGGCCCCTCTGGGCACCTATTTAAGGAATTCGTACCTTGTCTCTCACTATCGAGGCGCTGCGCCGCCGTCTCTCTGTCTGCATGAATCTCGACGCCCGCCGCCTTTCCAGCCGTCTGCACGGGGTCAAGAAGCTGCCTGAAGGCAAACAGGCCGCCGTGCTGGAGACCATCGCCGCTGATTTGGCCGCCGCCGAAGTGCGCTATCAAACCCGTCTGGCCGGAGTGCCCAAGGTCACCTATCCGGACAACCTGCCGGTCAGCCAGAAGCAGGCGGAGATCGCCAAGGCCATTCAAGAACATCAAGTGGTGATCATCGCCGGCGAAACCGGCTCGGGCAAAACCACCCAGATCCCCAAGATCTGTCTGGCGCTCGGGCGTGGGGTCAAGGGCTTTATCGGCCACACCCAGCCACGCCGTTTGGCAGCCCGCACCGTCGCGGCCCGTATTGCCGAGGAGATGGAGTCCGAACTCGGTCACTACGTGGGTTACAAGGTGCGCTTTACCGATCAGGTGAGCGAGCAGACCCACATCAAGCTGATGACTGACGGTATTCTGCTGGCGGAGATCCAGAACGACCGGATGCTGACCCAGTACGACACCATCATCATCGATGAGGCCCACGAGCGCAGCCTCAATATCGACTTCATTCTGGGCTATCTCAAGCAACTGCTGCCCAAGCGCCCCGATCTCAAGGTGATCATCACCTCGGCCACCATCGACCCGCAACGTTTCTCCCGCCATTTCAACAAGGCGCCGGTGATCGAGGTCTCCGGCCGCACTTATCCGGTGGAGGTGCGCTACCGCCCACTTACCAGTGACAAGAGCGAAGGTCTTGAAGAGCGCGACGAACTGCAGGGCGTCTTCGACGCAGTGGAAGAGCTGGCCCGCGAAGGGCTGGGGGACATCCTTATCTTCATGAACGGCGAGCGGGAGATCCGCGATACTGCCGATGCCCTGCGCAAGCTCAATCTGCGCGATACCGAGGTGTTGCCGCTCTACGCCCGTCTCTCCAACGCCGAGCAGAATAAGGTGTTCCAGCCCCATGCTGGGCGACGCATCGTGCTCGCCACCAACGTGGCGGAGACCTCGCTGACGGTGCCGGGCATTCGCTACGTCATCGATCCGGGCACCGCCCGCATCAGCCGCTACTCCTGGCGTACCAAGGTGCAGCGCCTGCCCATCGAGCCGGTCTCCCAGGCCAGCGCCAACCAGCGTAAAGGGCGTTGCGGTCGGGTGGCGGACGGCATCTGTATCCGCCTCTACTCGGAGGAGGATTTTAACAGCCGCCCTGCCTTCACCGACCCCGAGATCCTGCGCACCAACCTGGCCTCCGTCATCCTGCAGATGCTGGCGCTCGGCCTTGGCAATATGGAGGCTTTCCCCTTCGTCGAGCCACCAGAGTCGCGCCATATCAAGGATGGCCTGACTCTCTTGAAAGAGCTGGAGGCGGTGCGCGAGCTGCCCGCCACCGGCGAGCGCGAAGCCAAGTTGCAGCTGACCGAGACCGGTCGCCAGCTCTCGCGCATCCCCCTTGATCCGCGTTTGGCGAAGATGGTGATCAGCGCGGCGCAGACCGGCTGCTTGAGCGAGGTGATGGTGATCACCGCGGCCCTCAGCATTCAGGATCCCCGTGAGCGACCCATGGAGAAGAAGCAGGCCGCCGATGAGCAACACAGGCGCTTTGAGGACAAGGATTCCGACTTCTTCGCCTTTGTCAATCTGTGGAACTACCTGAAAGAGCAGCAGGATGCCCTTGGCAGCAACCCGTTTCGCCGCATGTGCCAGAAGGAGTTTCTCTCCTACCTGCGGGTGCGCGAATGGCAGGACATTCACTTCCAGCTGCGTCAGACGGTCAAGGAGCTTGGTTTTAAAGCCAACCATGAACCGGCAGATTTCAAGACGGTGCACTGCGCGCTGCTGACCGGCCTCTTGAGCCATATCGGCAACAAGGATCTGGAAAAACCGGAGTTTCTCGGCGCCCGCAACGGCCGCTTCCACCTCTTCCCGGCCTCGGGTCTGTTCAAGAAGCCGCCCAAGTGGGTGATGGCCGCAGAATTGGTGGAAACCTCGCGTCTCTACGCCCGCATCAACGCCAAGATTGAACCCGAGTGGGTAGAGCCGCTGGCGGGTCATCTCATCAAGCTGCACCACAGCGACCCCCACTGGTCGAAGAAAAACGGCGCCGTGATGGCCAAGGAGAAGGTGACGCTGTATGGCCTGACACTGGTCAACGAGCGCACCATCAACTTCAGCCGTATCGATCCGGCGCTGTGCCGCGAGCTCTTTATACGCCGCGCGTTGGTGGAGGGGGATTTCGAGACCCGTCACCGTTTCTTCAGCGACAATCGCAAGCTCTTGGCCGAGGTGGAGGCGCTGGAGCACAAGTCCCGTCGGCGCGACATCCTGGTGGATGACGAGGACTTGTTCCGCTTCTACGATGCTCGTTTGCCGGAGGAGGTGATCTCCTCCCGCCACTTCGACAAGTGGTGGAAAGAGGCGCAAAAGCGGGATCCCGAACTGCTCAACTTCGAGAAAGAGATGCTGATGAAGGGGGATGCGGCCCACATCAGCGATCTCGACTACCCCAACTTCTGGCAGCAGGGGCGTCTCAAGCTCAAGCTGACCTATCAGTTCGAGCCGGGGGAGGCCGCCGATGGCGTGACCCTGCATATCCCGCTGCCGCTCCTGAATCAGGTGGAGGTGAAGGGGTTCGAGTGGCTGATCCCCGGGCTGCGTCACGAGCTGTTGGTAGCCCTCATCAAGTCGATGCCCAAGCCGATGCGCAAGAACTTCGTACCGGCCCCCAACTATGCCGATGCGCTGCTAGCCAGCATCAACCCCGAACAGGGGCCGCTACTGGACGAGATGGAGCGTCAGCTGCGCCGCATGACTGGCGTCACCGTACCTCGTGAATCCTGGGACTGGACTGCTGTGCCCGATCACCTGAAACTCACCTTCCGGGTGGTGGATGACAAGCACAAGAAGGTGGCGGAAGGGAAAGATTTGGAGGCATTGAAAGAGTCGCTGCGTGGCAAGGTACAGGAGACCCTGTCACAAGTGGCGGACGATGATATCGAGCAGTCCGGCCTCACCCTGTGGAGCTTTGGTGAATTGCCTCAGGAGTACAGCCAGAAGCGCGGCGGCTTCGAGGTGAAAGCTTATCCGGCGTTGGTAGACGAGAAAGATTCGGTCGCCATCCAGCTGGTGGAGAGTCCGGTGGTGCAGCAGCAGCTGATGTGGGCGGGCCAGCGCCGGCTGGTGCTGCTCAACGTGCCATCTCCCATCAAGTATCTGCAGGAGAAGCTGCCCAACAAGGCCAAGCTCGGGCTCTATTTCAACCCGTTTGGCAAGGTGGCGGAGCTGATAGATGACTGTATCGCCTGTGGCTGCGACAAGCTGATCGAGCAACATGGCGGGCTGGCCTGGGATGAGGCCGGTTTCGAGGCGCTCAAGGAGTATGTTCGCGCCGAGCTCAATGATGCGGTGGTGGAGGTGGCCAAGCAGGTGGAAGCCGTGCTGACGCTGTCCCATGAGATCAAGAAGCGGCTCAAGGGCAAGATGCAGCTCGATACCGCCTTTGCCATGTCGGATATCCAGCAGCAGCTCGGCAACCTTATCCACAAAGGCTTTGTCACCGAGACCGGCTGGCAGCGGTTGCCTGATTTGCTGCGCTATCTGCGGGCCATCGAGCGTCGCCTGGAGAAGCTGGCCATCGATCCCAACCGGGATCGGGTCTACATGCTCAAGGTGCACAGCGTGGAGTCGGAGTACAAGGCGCTGCTGGCCAAGATCCCCAAATCCCAGCTTATTCCCACCGAGGTGGCCAATATCCGCTGGATGATCGAGGAGCTGCGGGTGTCGTTCTTTGCCCAGAATCTGGGGACCCCTTATCCGGTCTCAGATAAACGTGTGCTTAACGCCATCGCTCAGTGCTAAGCTGCTATCTAACTGTTTTAACAGCATGATAGCGGGTGCTGAGAAGGGGTTGCCGGTCAGGTAGCCCCTTCAAACCGCAAGTCAGGGAGGCAAGGATGCTGGAGATCTGGTTGAGTGTGGCGCAGGTGGTGATCAGCGGTTATCAACCCATCGCGGAACAAACCTGGGTGCAGTTGAACCCGGAATATTACCCGCTGGCGCGCACGCCGCCTGCTATGTTTGTGGCTTGGCGTGGCAATCAGTTTCCGCCGCTTGCCCAAAAGCAAAAGCACGGTCGCTGGCAGATCCTCTTTCCAGCCCGGCTGGTCCCCCCTTTCGATCTGTTCGAGGGGGAGGCGCAGCTCTCCAAAACCTATCTGGCAAGGCTGCGGCGCATCGACGAGATGGCTTACGGGGTCGTCCCCGGGCAGGCTGTTGCGGCTGGTGCAATCGTGCAGCAGGGGAGTGGATTCCCTGCTTATCACGCGCAACCTGTCGCGCCCTTTATCGCCGAGTTCCGCACACCTCAAGAGGAGTTCGGTGGTGTTGATATGCTCACCGACCCCGCCGAGAACGAACCTCTTCTGGTTCAGCTGGGGGTGACCTTTCGCACTGCGGGGATGAGTGGTGCCCAAGGATATGAGGGAGTAGCGAGCACCGATATAGCGCTCGCCAGCCACACGGCTAGCTTATCCGCAGGCAGTGACGCCATGCTTACTCTCTCGGCTCCTGCGGCCGGCGGTCCACAAACCGTTTGTCATCAGGTCGCCGCAGGGGAGACCCTGTGGCGCATTGCCAACCAGTTATCCAGCGCCCGGGGAGCCGATACCTACAGCTATTTGCTGGCGCTGGTGGCAGAGAACCAGCAGCGGCTTGGCAAGAGCATTCGAGTCAGAACGGGGGAGGGTCTCTACTGCCCGCGCGCCGAGACCCTGGCGAAGTTTGATGCCCTGAGCCCAGCCCAGCGTCAGCAGCAATTCGCCCGGTTGGAGCAGGGGCGCTAAATGCAGAGTCGGTGCCTTGTATCCGAATTTGGCCCGTGGTAGTATTCGCGCTCGTTTTGCGAGGTGCTGACCGGTCGCAGTTAGCACCATAAATTCATCCAAAAGAGATACATACTATGTCTTTCGTATTCCAAGCTGAAGTCCGTTCTGACCTGGGGAAAGGTGCGAGCCGCCGCCTGCGTCAAGCTGACCAAGTTCCTGCCATCGTTTACGGTGCAGGCAAAGAAGCCCTGTCCATCACTGTTGACCACAAGAAAATGATCCTGGCTCAAGAGAAGCCGGAATTCTATGAGTCTGTACTGACTCTGGTTATCAACGGTGAAGAAGTTAACGTAAAAGTGAAAGCTATCCAGCGTCACCCGGTACGTTACAAGCTGATCCACCTGGACTTCGTTCGCGTTTAATAGCGAACCGTCAGGTTGAAGAAAAGCCACTCTCAGGAGTGGCTTTTTGCTATCTGGCATCTTGTGAGCAGGCTGAAGGGACTTACCTGATAAGCCAGCAAGGCGGTTATCCCAGCTGGCTAAGGGCTTGTTGGCAACGCTGCTCGGCGGCATCAAGCTCCAGCAGTACCATCCTGATATCTTCCATCTGCTGTTGCAGTGTCTCCCGTTTTTCCTCAACCAGTCCCAGCATGGTCTGTAACTGGGTGCGGCTGCTCTTGTCGGCATCATAGAGATCAAACAGCTCGCGGATCTCGGCGAGGCTGAATCCGAGCCGCTTGCCGCGCAGGGTGAGCTTGAGGCGAACCCGATCCTGCTTGCTGTAAATGCGGGCTTGTCCCTCTCGGGCGGGATTGAGTAACCCCTGATCCTCATAAAAGCGGATACTGCGCGTCGTAATATCAAATTCCCGGGCCAGCTCACTGATGCTGAAGCGCCGTCCTTCATCCTTGTTGTTCATACAGACTTCTTGGCGAACTAAATCCTGTCTGCACCTTACCTAAACGTAAACTGCACTGCAACTCTTGTTCCATTGCGTCAGAACCCCTATGTTATGGCCATGTAACAAACAGAGGCAGGCAAATGGATATTGCAATTGTGGCGGCAAAACGGACTCCGATGGGGGCGTTTCAGGGGGCATTGGCAGAGGTGACTGCGCCTGAGTTGGGAGCCTGTGCCATCGAGGCGGCACTGCAGCAAAGCGGGCTGAGTCCGGAGCAGGTCGATGAAGTGTTTATGGGCAATGTGCTGGCGGCGGGCGTGGGGCAAGCGCCAGCCCGGCAGGCGTTGTTGAAAGCAGGGTTGCCAGATAGTGTGCCTGCTACCACGGTCAACAAGGTGTGCGGATCCGGCATGAAAGCAGTGATGCTGGCGGCGGATACCATCCGCCTTGGTGACAACAGGGTGGTGGTCGCGGGGGGGATGGAGAGTATGAGCCGTGTCCCCTATCTGCTGGATAATGCCCGCAGCGGCTTTCGGATGGGGCATCAAAAGGTGCTGGACCACCTCTTCCTCGACGGTTTGCAAGATGCCTATGATGGCCAGTTGATGGGGATACATGCCCAGCGCAGCGCCGATCAGGCCGGTTTGACCCGCAGTGCCATGGATGAGTTTGCTCTTGCGTCGTTGCAGCGTGCGCGCGATGCGCAGCAAGCCGGCGCGTTTGCATCCGAGCTGGCAAGTGTCTATCGCGGTGATCGCTTGTTGCTGGCCGAAGACGAGCAGCCCGGCAAGGGCAGACCGGAGAAGATCCCGACCCTGAAGCCAGCGTTTGGCAAGGAGGGCACCATTACGGCAGCCAATTCGAGCTCTATCTCGGACGGTGCGGCGGCGCTGATATTGATGGATGGCGCCACGGCGCAAGCCTGGCAGGTACCAGTGCTGGCACGGATCGTCGGTTATCAGAGCCACGCGGCATTGCCCGCCGAGTTTACCTCTGCGCCCATTGGCGCCATTTCACGCTTGCTGGCGCGTCTTGCATGGTCGGTGGAAGAGGTGGATCTATTCGAGATCAACGAGGCCTTCGCCATGGTCACCATGCTGGCCATGAGAGGGGTCGGCATCCCTCATCACAAGGTCAATGTGCATGGTGGGGCCTGTGCACTCGGTCATCCGTTGGGGGCGAGTGGCGCGCGCATTCTGGTGACGCTGATCGCCGCGCTGCGGCAACGGGGTCTGCAGCGAGGCGTAGCAGCGCTCTGTATCGGGGGCGGGGAGGCGACCGCTATCGCGGTCGAAGTGAATGATGAGGCGAATTAATTGGTGGCTTCCATCGCCAGCAGTTGTTCCGTGACCCAGGTGGTGGCGGCCAGATAGAGGTGACTCACCTTATCCTCGCTCAGCCCCAGGCGGGCTGTTCTGGCCGTGACCCGTGACCAGTTGGCGCTTTCGTAATCTTCACAAAACGCGAGGTAGAAACCCAGATTGCCTTTGCGCTCCAGCAGCGCCAGCCGAATATCGTCGATGAGAGGGATAGTGCCGAGCAGCTTGTCCATCGGCTGCTCCATCAGTACATCCAGCAGGGAGAAGAGACCGGTGATAAAGGCTTGTTGTGCCTGCTGGCTCGGAGCGTGGGCGTGGGCCAGCAGTTCACAGAATCGGGCACGGATCATCGACATCTGGTAGAGCTCGGCGCTCTTGCCCTTGCCGGCGCTGGTCGCGGCTACCAGCGAAACAAAGCGCTTTAGTTGGGTGTTTCCCAGATAGATGGCAGCCTGGCGAAATGACGAAATAGGGTTGGTGTGACCTTTGAGATGGTTGACATAGCGCAACAGCTTGAGAGAGAGGGAGATATCCTGACCGAGTAGCTGCTCAATCTTGTTGATATCAGGCTCTGCCTCGTTGACCACGTTGAGCAACTGCATCACCACGACTTGCGCTGGCTCCATGGTGGCTTGCTTGACCATCTCGGGTCTGCTGAAGAAAAAGCCCTGGAACAGCTGGATCCCCAGCTGTTTGACCCGCTCGAACTCCGCCTTGTCCTCTACTTTTTCCGCCAGATAGGTGAGCCCCAGCGTCTGATGCCGCTGGATAAACACTTTGATCTGCATCAGGGGGGTGGCACGAAGATCAAACTTGATGATGTGGATAAAGGGGAGGAAGCGCTCCCAATCCGGCGACATGGTGAAGTCATCGAGTGCCAGTTGATATCCCAACTTGTGCAACTGTTTCACCTTTTCCAGCAGGGCATCATCCGGTGGGGAATCTTCCAGGATCTCAATCACTACTTTTTCGGGCGGCAGGCACTCTGCCAATCCCTCCAGCAGCAGTGAGTGGGGGAAGTTGATAAAGCAGGGGCGGCCGCCCAAGAGCTGATCGATATTTTGTTGCAGGAACTGTTCGACCACCAGGCGTGACGTCGCCTGTTGGGAGGAGATGCTCGGGAAGACATTATTCAGACTATCGCGAAAGAGCAGCTCATAGGCATGAGTTTTGAGGTCTCTGTCGAGGATCGGCTGTCTTGCTACGTAGGAATACATGCCTTGCTCCAGTAAAGGTACTGGGTTGATTTTATGGTGTTGCAGAACACTATGCCAGTGTTCACCTTATTGAGTAAGGCAATAATTGGCATAGCGTTTTTTGCAGGGAAGGAATTTAGAAGAGATAGCTCAATTGTGCACCAGCCAGCCAGGCATCCCCTTCAGAAGTGCCCTGGAAGGTGGAGGTCGTCATCGGATTACCCGGTTGCAGCTCCATTTTTTCAGTGACATCCACCTTTTTGCCATCGATCAGGGTCAGCCCCAGATCCACGGTCAGGTTGGGCGTGAACTGATACCCCATTCCCAGGCTGTACCAGAGGCGATCGGCATCCGGGATGGAAATGGTACGACGATCGGCTGGCACAGGGCTGGCGTCATAGGCCACACCGGAGCGCAGTTGCCATTTGGGAGTGACCTGATAGGTCATACCGATGGCGTAGCGCCAGCTATCTTCCCAGTGCTCGTCCTTGATGTGCATGTTCTGCAAATTGTTGAGATCAGCTTCCAACTGAACGAATTTGCTCCAGTTGGTCCAGTTCAGGCTGCCGTGGAGAGCCAGCTTGTCAGTCAGCTGATGGAACGCCGCCAACTCTGCCGTCGCTGGCAACGGCAGATCAAGACTACCGGTATCTCTGATCTCGGTAACGGAGCCATCTGCATTGGGTCGGCCCACGATAGCATCTCCCGAGAGGGTCAAAGTGACATCGTGACGGTAGGAGAGGCCAATTCGGGTTTGTTCGGACAACTTCAGCAAGGTGCCGACATTCCAGCCCCATGCCCAGCCATCCCCTTGCAAATGTTTTGCGATCAGGTTGCGAGAAGGGAAGGTGCCACCGACTTCGCCTTCGCCCTGAATAGCAGAGATCCCGGCACCAATTGACCACATCTCATTGATGCGATAGGCGAGTGAGGTACCCAGATCCATGGTCTTGATATCGGAGACATTGCCAAAGTGTCCCGCGCTGTAGTTATCCGGCATCTTGACGCCAAGGCCGTAGTAAGAGGTTGCCGAGAAGCCTAGTCGCCACTGCTCATTGAGTGGAATGATGAGATAGGCGTTGGGTACCCAGGCTGCGGCGGCGATATCGTGTGCACTAGCATCGGAGGTGACGATACCGGCTTTGGTCGGCAAGCGGGTGTTGCCTTCAATATTGACGTCAGGACTGACATAGATGACTCCGCCAGAGAGCGCCATCTGATCGAAGCGGGTCATGGCTGCTGCATTGCGGGAGAGTACACTGGCGTTATCCGCGATGGCTGCCTCACCGGCAAAGGCGCGTCCCAGTCCTGTAGCGGACTGTTCAGCCAATTGGAACCCGGCGGCATGGGTCTGACCCGCGATCACCAGCAGGGCGATGGCGGACGGTTTGATGATGGGATGCATGGCAAAATCCTTGCTGTTACCCGAAGGTTCAATCGGTCATATGAATGGAGGCAGGATTTTATATGGTATGACCAGTAAGGCAACGGTAATGGCCAGTATCTGGATAAAACAAGATTAAATGCTGGGATGATGCACTCTAATAGCTTGATTGGAAAAGAAAAATAAACACGTGTGTGCTACATGTGTGCGCTGAAATCTAAGTTATGGATAAAAAAAGAGCGCCTGGCGGCGCTCTTTCCATTCTATCAATAATCAGAACTTCATGTTGAACTGGGCAGAAGCCAGGAAGGCGTTGCCGTGGGAAGTTCCTTTCCAACGCAGGCTGTCGGAGTGGCTACGCAGACCTTCGTTGACGTCAACTTCTTTACCGTCCAGATAAGCCATACCAAAGTCAACGCTCATATCGGTGTTGATATGGTAGGTGGCACCGGCGCTGTACCAGATACGGTCTGAGTCGGGAATGCTCAGGCTGCGGTAGTCAGCTTCGATCGGGGTGTTGTCATAGGCAAAGCCCATGCGAGCTTCCCATGCCGGGTTGATATACCAGGTACCACCGATGGAGTAGCGAGTAGAATCTTTGAACTTCTCATCCTTTTGCAGACATACGCCGCCAGCACATTGGCTGCTGGTTGCTTTCAGCTCCTGGAAGGCGCTCCAGTCAGTCCAGTTTACAGAGTAATGAACAGCAAACTGCGGGCTCAGGCGATGGTAACCGGCGAACTCGGCTTGTGCAGGCAGATCCAGCTTCAGGTTGCCATCCACGGTGCGATTCAGTGAGCTTGCGCCTTGGAAATCACCGTCAAAGCTCATATCGACTTGTGAACGGTAGGTCAGTGCGAAGCGATGGTTTTCATTGACTTCATACAGGGTACCAACGTTCCAGCCAAAGCCCCAAGTGTCGCCTTTAAGGTGAGCCAGACGAGTATCTGTCGGCAGCGGGCCACCTTGGCTAGGTGGGTTCAGTGGGCCCAGCAGACCGGCATAGCGGTTGAGTTCGGCGGCACCGTAAACGGCGTTGATACCGGCACCGACACTGAAGTGTTCGTTGACACGATAGGCAATGTTCGGGTTGATATTGAAGGTCATCAACTCGGTATCGCCAGCACCGGCACCAGCCGGGAAGGTTTTGGAGTATTCGGTGGAGAGACCGTAGTTGGAGAAGATGCCAATACCCCAAGCCCACTGGTCATTCAGCGGCTGAATAAAGTAGGAGGCGGGAACGAAGGCTGCCGGAGCAATGCCACTTTCGCTGGCTGGCGCCATTTTGTTCGCGCCAGCGTAAACAGCACCATCCACATCGACATCCGGTTTGATGTAGGTGCCGGAGACAGAAACTGCCATCTTGTCGAAGGTGGTCATGGCCGCAGGGTTACGGGCCAGAACAGAGGCGTTGTCGGCGATAGCCGCTTCACCGGCATAGGCGCGACCCAGACCGGAGGCCGAGTGCTCGTTCAACTGGAATGCCGCGGCATGGACTTGACCGGTGGCCAGCGCGATGGTGGCGGCAATCAGGCTCTTCTTGAAAATAGTTGTCGTCATGGTGTTCTCTCTTGTAGGCAGATTTTTTTGCCGATATTGGCTGCACGTTCAATGCAAACCTCGACAAAATCCGTTTTTATTTCAGCTTCTTCCCAATCAATTCTGGCGTGATTCTATGGATCTGGTAGGAGGTAAGAAATCAGACCAGTGACAGCAGAATACATAAAAGTGATCGATGTGTTAATCATTTGTTTTAACTTGCTGTTTAATTCATCATTTTGAGGGTGTAAAGGTGGATTATTGACCTGGATTGCCGATCTCCGTCACAAAAAAAATTTTGTCAATTTTTCGAAATCTTGAGGCAAATGAGTGACAAAGGGGAGTAATCTGGGGGGGAACAGGCAGCGGCTCGTGACCGCCGCCTGCTATTGAGGATGGATCTGAGGTTGTTAACCAGCGATGTTAAATGTCCCACTGCAGACGTGACTGCAGGGCGTTGGCAACGGGGGCAAGTGGCTCTCTCATCTCGCCAATCAGTACCATATTGGCGCCTTTGAGCTGGACAATCTCTCCTTTGAGGGTGCCATCTTCAAAGGTGGCCTGTTGCAGGGTTAATGGCACATGTTTGGGCACTAAAAAGAGAGTGACTGGCCCCATCTTTCCCTGGATCACCATGTGCAAGGCTGGTCCCTGATAAAACGAGCAGTGATTGACATAGGTCACCTTGAGCCCATCCATCCCGCTTAAGGTGGCGCCATACTTCTCCATCTTGGCATTGATGTTATGCAGATTGACCTGCTCATCGACACCTTCAATAAAGGGTTCTTCGCCATAGACATGAGCCATCGCCACCTGTGCGAGGGAGAGGGCCGCAGGAGCCGTTTCTGGCAGCGTGATCCAGCGGGTGCTCATTCCCAGCAGGAAGGCGACCGATGCAGCCAGGGCGATCTGGCGCCAGGATGTTGATGTCCGGAGCTTGACTGGCGCCGTGCCAAGGGGTCGGGATGGCGGCATCTCATCTTGCGCGTCACTGTCTTGCAGCATGGCTTGCCTGAGCAGGATCCGTTCGGCCAGTCCGGCGGGAACCTCTACCTGCATGGCGCGCTTGAGGCTTCTGTCGAACTGCTTCATCTCGTCGAGATAGTTCCGATTGGCTTGGCTGGCTTCAGCTGTTTTGAGAAAGTCCGGTTGTTGATCGTTGGGCTGGATCATGGCGTTGCGGCGAAATTCGAGTTCATCCATGTCCGTGTCCTCTTGCTTGGTTCTTCTGCTCCATCGCCTCCTTGATCTGGTTGCGGGCGCGAAACAGTCGGGTCATGACGGTGTTTTTGTTGAGGCCGAGCATCTCGGCAATCTCCTCACCACTGAATCCTCCCACGACTTGCAGCAGCAGTGGCTCCTGATACTCCTCGGGCAACCGGGCGATGTGACGGTGCAACCACTCGTTCTCCATTTCCTGTTCGCTGTGCAGCGCATCGTGCTGGGGCTGAGGGTGATCGTCGAGATCCACCAGCTCCAGCTGTTTGCGTTCAAAGCGGCGGGCGTTCTCCCGTCTGAGGATTGTGATCAGCCACCCTTTGGCCGCCTTGTCATCCTGCAGGGTGTCGATAGCCTTCCAGGCACGCAGGAAGGTCTCTTGCACCAGATCTTCCGCCACGTTGGGATCCCGGGTCAGCCAGTAGGCATACCGGTAGAGATCGCCATGCAGCGCATGAACCAGTGCTTCAAATTTGGTTTGTTTGTCAGCCATGGGATCAGAGACCGGTGAAGTGTCCGGATCATTTCCACCAATATGCTGCTGAGCACGTTTTTTTTTAAAAAACAGCAGTGCCATAGGGCAATCCTTGTCAGGGGGCGTGGCGGCGGGAGCGGGAACTCCCGTGGGCCAGCAGGTAAATCAGGTACGCAATACCGGCCATTTCATCAGCCCTGAGGGTACGCGCCAGAGCGCGCCACTCGATGGACGGACCAGAAGAGGGCCGTGCAAAACAGGCTCGCTCGAGTGCGGCGAGCGCGTTGCCGAGTCGATTATGCCCAGCGTCGGGCAACTGGCCTAATTGATAATAGGAGACCTGCCAGCGCAAGGTCGCCCACTTGATCAGCGCCTTGCGACTGGCATCCGGCTGGTGTTGGGCAAGGGCACGTTGCAGTTGATAGAAGGCTCGCCAGCGGGGCCAGTGGCGCCATAGTGAACGCAGCATTATGGCCAGCACGACCCACCAAAGGCTCTCTCGCAGTGCCATCTGTGATGTCTGCTGATCAGGTTGCCGATTTGTCGTTGCCTGAAACGTCAGCGTGATGGCACGGAGGCTGGCCTGCTCAATCCGGCCGCTTTGGGTATTAAACCAGGGCAGATCAATGGGGGGAAGCTGATAGTCGCCGCTCTGCTCCGCGACCAGAGTCTGGCGCCACTGTCGCTCAAACAGCAGCTTGCCATCTCGGTAACGCTCCTGCTGTTGCTCGCCATCGGGATGTGCCTGTATGCCGTTTGGCAGTTGATGGGCCATCAGGGGGGCAAGCTGGATCTGGCCGCTGTCACCATTTTCCATGGTCAGGGTGAGGATACGGATCAGCGGTTCACCCACTTCCCCCGTGGAGGCCGGTTCAAGCCGTTGACTCAGGGTCAGCCGGGTGGCCACCGGTGTGGCGGGGGCTTTGTCGACCCTCACCTCGAGTGGTGCCGCACGGGCCGAGAGTTTTTGCGGCTTGCCCCCTTGCGGCGTGAGCTGCCCCTGCAAGCGGGGTGAGTCGAGGTACCAGAGTCCCGGCGCTTTTGCCTGAATAAGCCAGCTGCGGGTGAGCCTGCCGGGCAGACCAGCCTGAGCGGGGGCGATCCACTCGTCGCTACCGAGGCGACGGATAGTGAAGTGGGCAGAGCTGAGCTCGCTCAGGGCCGGGTTTTGCATGCTGGTAGGCAGCCACAGTGTCAGCCGGTAGATCACCGGCTGGCCGGGATAGAGCGGGCCCTGATGATCAAGGCTGGCCTGCATCTCAAGGGGCGAGGGTGCCTCGGGCTGTGGCAGCGCCGCTGTTTTCACCTCTCTCAATGGTAGGGTGAGCGAGGGGGTGAACTCATTTCCCAGCTTGAGCGGGGCAATCACCACCTCTGTATTTGCGGGGGAGTTGCTCTGGTGCAGCGGGATCTGCCAGCGAGTCAGTTGTTGTACCGGGGTCGTGACCCGGCTCATGGTCACTCTGCCTACTGCAAACTGGCGCAGTAATGGGGTGATCTCCAGTTCGTTGCTCTGGCGCTCGCCATCCGCTTCGATGATCAGCAGCCAATCGCTGGGGTCAGCCCCCGGCAGCAGCTCTGCCCTAGGGGGCAAAGCCCAGCAAAGTTGACTCGCGAGTGCGAGCAACAGCCCCCATCCAGCCTGCGTCACCAGGGCTCCTCCACCTTGATAAGGTCTCTGCGCAGCGCCTCTTTGCGCAGTCGCTGCTCCAGCAGCAACACTGGGGGAGAGGGTGGCAAGGGCATTGTTGCTGCCTGCTGAGCTGCCGATGGTTCGGGCTGTTTGCTATTGCTGGTATCGGGAGCGGCGGTCGCTCCACCCTGTAACAGAGAGAGGTTATAGAGCGCATCTTCATGGCCGGGATCCAGTGCCAGGGCCGCCAGATAGGCCTCCTTGGCGGCCGCAAACTCCCCCAGTTGCAGCAGGGCATTGCCGCGGTTGTAGTGGGCGGTGGCGCTCGTCGCTTCCTGATAGGCTGCGATGGCTTGTCGGTAGGCTCCGGCCCGATACCAGGCGTTGCCGCGCCAGATCGGATCGTCGAAAGTGCGGGCGGCCTGTTGAAAATTTCCCTGTTGATAATCCTGCATCGCTTGCAGATCCCCCCTCTCTGTTGCTTGCAGATCTTGTGGCGCAAGCAGCTGAGCTCCCACCATCAGCGCCATCATCAACCGGGCGCCGACTCTGGCCAGCAAGGCCAGTGGTAACAAGGGGATCAGCAGCCAGGGGCCAAGATCCAGTGGTGCCGGGGTGAGGGCCGAGGTGGTGGTGGGCAGCGGTGCAAAGTGAGGGACATCGCTGCCAAGCCACTGCAGCTCACCGCCGAGGCGATTGGCCAGTGCGGCAATGGCCTGACTATCGGGGGCGGGCAACTGCGCGGGCATGCGGGTGGCAAACCCCAACTCATTGGCCGGAATGGCGGGCATGGGGGCCGGTTGACCGCTGCTGGCGAGCAGAATATCGAGGCGTGCCGACTGGGTGTCGCGGCAGAGAAGGCGTTGCTGGCAGGGCCACAGAGCAGCGATTTGGGTCATCTGATTCTGAGTGAGGTCGTCGGTGATCAGCAGCAGACGCGCTTGTTCTCCAGGGGCCAGCTGCTTCATGGCAAGTTCCACCGCCCGTGCCGGGTTGCTGCCCTGCAACGGCATGATATCGGGGCGCAAGTCGGGCAGTAGCAGCGAAAGGGCCTGATGATCCCGGGTTGGCGGCATGGCGAGGTAGGCGTCGCCTGCGTAGAGGATCAGCGCAATGCGCTCGCCCTTGGCGCGGCTCAGCAGCTGCTGTAATTGCCATCTGACCCGGGTTGCCCGATCCGGTTTGAGATCGGTGGCGGTCATCGAGCGTGACAAGTCGAGCAGCCAGATATCGAGCGGCGCCGCAGGTTGCTGTTGCAGCTCACCGCGCAGTGCCGGTCCGCTCAGGGCCAAGATGACGGGCAGTGTTGCCAGCCAGAGCCAGGGGCGCTGAGGACGTGAGGCTGGCAGCAGATAAGCCTGCATCGCAGGTGCAAGCAGCGGGGGCCGGCGACGACGGTGCCACCCTTGCCAGAGCCAGGGGATGAGTGCGATCAGCCACAGGGGACGGAGCAAGATCAACTCCATCTGTGCGCGCCTCGTGCCAGCCAGCTATGCACCTTGCGAAACTCCTGCCTGCCGTGCCCTGATGGCAGAAGTAGCAAGCCACAAAGCAGTGCCAACGGCCAGGGGTAGAGCTCGATCACCGGTTGGTACTGGGCAA
Source organism: Aeromonas sp. R5-4 (assembly GCF_040908215.1). NCBI lineage: Bacteria > Pseudomonadati > Pseudomonadota > Gammaproteobacteria > Aeromonadales > Aeromonadaceae > Aeromonas > Aeromonas sp. R5-4. The sequence goes on from NZ_JBFODG010000032.1 coordinate 145,378, forward strand.
TCGGCATGGGGGCAGGTTCAAGGGCATTGAGAGTCGCGTTGAAGGCATCGAGATCGCTTTGGGTGCGTGCCCGAAAGTAACGCCCTTGGCCTGTCTGTGCCAGCTCTTTCAGGAGCGGTTCGTCCAGTTCGCTGCTGGGATCGGCCTGACCGCTGCCCGCCTCATCGTAGGGTTGGATAAAGGTATCGGGATCGGCCCCGACCCCCAGCGTGTAGATCCGTATTCCCTGCTCTGCGGCGAGTTTGGCCTCCTGCAGCGGGTCGGCATTGCCTGCGGTATTGCGGCCATCAGTGACCAGCAGCAGGGCGGTGGGGCGACCCGGATCCCCATGCTGACGTGCCAGCTGGATCGCTTCGCCAAGGGCGGTGGTTCGGCCGACCAGATCAAAATCGAGCTCGTCGCTCAAGGTCAACAGTGCCGGAATCTCCTGAGTGAGGGGAGAGAGCAGATAGGCGTGATCGGCAAAGACGATGAGGCCCACCCTGTCTCCGGCCCGTTTGGCGATCAGCGCCTTGATCTGCTGGCGCACCGCCGTCAGCCGCGCTTGTTGTTCGCCGTTATCGAGCATATCCGGGGTGCGCATGCTGTCTGACAGATCCACTGCCAGCAGCAGATCCCGACTCCCTTCATATTGGATCACCGGTTCCCCCCACCACTGGGGGCGGCAGAGGGCGAGGATAAGGGCGCACCAGAGCAGCATGGCGTGCCAGAGCGGCAATCCGGCCTGAGGACGCAGCAGCGCAAACCCAGGGTGAGCCAGATAGCCGCGGCGCAGGGGCGGCAAGCCGAAGCGCACCAGCAAGGGCAGCACCAGCGCCAGCGCAAACCAGGGCCACGCCAGGGTCATGAATGCCTCCGTGCGGTTTTACGCCCCGAGCGGGGAGAGCGTTGCAAGAAGAGGGTTTGACCCCAACGGCGATAATATTGCCGAAGCTGTTCACACTGCTCGCGAGTCGGGTTCTGGCTGCCATAGAGCCAACTGCTCCAGTGAGGTGAGAACTGGCTAAAATTGCTGTCCCCGTGACGATCGACGAAGGCGAGCCACGCCTCTCCCTGCAGCTGGCGCGCCTCGGGCCAGCGTTGCAATGCTTCATGACGCAGGGCCTCCTGTATGCGTGCCACCAGCAGTGCCGGCTCTCCCTCCAGCTGACGACACCAGCGGCGGTAACGTATCACCCTGCGGGCAATCAGGACGATCAGCAGCAGCAATAACGCTGTGATCAATAGCCACAATAGCGCCTGCACTCTGGGGTCAAGACTCTGTTCAATCAGATCTGGCCCCGGGTGGATGTCGCGCATCAGGGCGGCCAGCGGCGGAGTGATGGCGTCGGAGGCGGGACTGGCGCTGTCGAGTTCGGCGAGGGAGATCATCCCTGATGACATAACCCCTCCTGCCACTGTTGTTGCAGCGTCTTGCCGTTATCGAGCAGATAGAGGCGCTGCACCAATGGCAACAGCAACTGTTTGCCGTGGGTCAGTTGCTGTTCGGCGGCATACCGGTAGCGCTGGGAGAAACCGGCGTGGCCCCCATCCAGCCAGCCCTGATAGTGTTGCCCTGGCCGATCAATGGCCACCGGCAGTTGGCCATCAGAGGGAAGGGCTGCCTCGAGGGGGTCACGGATCTGCCAATAGTGAATATCGTGGCGACGGGAGAGCAGTTGCAATTGCTGACAGAGCGCCGACTCGCAGGGTCTGTGATCGGTGATGATCGTCAGCTTGGCACCATGAGGCAGCTGCACGCCGGACAAGGTGTCGGCCAGCGAGTGAGAAAGCGCCCGGCGGGCCAGCCCTTGCTGATAGAGATGGCAGAGGGATTCGAGCAGGGGCAGCACGCTGCCGCGCTGGCTCTGGTGATGGGGGATAAGCCCGTGGCAGATCAGGGTGTTGTGCTGCTTCTCCCCTTGCCAGATCAGGGCTGCAGCCAGCTCGCACCCCAGACGCGCCTTGAGCTGCAGTGTGGAGCCGAAATACATGGCGGGAGAGAGATCGAGCAGCAGCCAGTGCGCCTGATCGAGCTCCTCGCTATAGAGGCGGGTAAAGGGACGACCGAGGCGTGCGGTCACTCGCCAGTCGATATGGCGCACCTCGTCACCAGCCTGATAGGCGCGCAGCTCCCGAAACGTGAGTCCGGGAGAGCGGCCCGGTTTGCCGCGTTCGCTGCTGCTTCTGCCTGCGTGAGGTGGCTTCCTGGCCTTGGCCCAGAGCCGGATATTGAGCAGCCGTGGCAGCGACAGGGCGATATCGGGATGGAGCTCCGGCGCTAGGGACATGGCACCTGATCCAGCAGTTGGGCGATCAGGATATCGTTATCCAGATTGTCGGCCAGTGCCTGATAGCTGGGAATAAGGCGGTGGCGCAGCACCGGATAGGCTTGCAGCTGGATATCTTCCGGCAGCACATAATCTCGTCCGGCAAGCCAGGCTCGGGCGCGGGCGGAGCGAGCCAGCCCAAGTGTGGCGCGGGGGCTTGCCCCCACGACAATCAATGGCTCAAGGGCAGGGCAAAGACCGCTGCCCGGGCGAGTGGCGCAGACCAGCTCCACCAGATAGTGCTCCAGTCTGCTTTGCATGGTCACCGCCAGCACTTCGCTGCGGGCACGTTGCAAGCTGGTCTGGCTCAGGGTCACCGGCGCCGCACCAAGCTGTTCGCCGCTGGCATTGAGCTGCAAGATGGCGAGCTCCATCGTAGGGCTCGGGTAATCCACCATCAGCTTGAGCAGAAAGCGGTCGAGCTGGGCTTCCGGCAGGGGATAGGTACCCTCCTGCTCGATAGGATTCTGGGTGGCGGCGACCATAAAGAGGGGTGGCAGCCGCCAGCTTTTTTTGCCCACGGTGATCTGGTGTTCGGCCATCGCCTCCAGCAGCGCTGATTGCACCTTGGCCGGTGCCCGGTTGATCTCGTCCGCCAGCACCAGATGGTTGAAGAGGGGGCCTGGTTGGAATACAAAACTGGCATCCTGCGGGTGAAACACCTCGCTGCCGGTGAGATCGGCGGGAAGCAGGTCAGGGGTAAACTGGATACGGGCAAAGCGTCCCTCGACGGCACCAGCGAGCGCCTTGACGGCGCGGGTTTTGGCCAGCCCGGGGGGCCCTTCGATTAACACATGTCCTTCACATAACAGGGCAATCAGGAGCCCTTCTATTAGCTCCTCCTGCCCCAGGATCTGACTGCCAAGATAGTCCCTAAGTGCTCTGAACTCGGCCGCTGCCATGCGATAAACCCTTTGTTTTTATGGAAGTTGATCTTTTTATACTCCAGTTGCTTCCCAAGGGCGAGCAAAGGGGCCTTGCCGCGCTTAATTTAGTTTCAATCAGCTGTATGAAACTTGTGATTGGATTGTTAAGATGTGGCGCGATGAGGTCAGACCTCTGCCTTTTAAACCAAGGAGCCAGGATGAAACAGCCATTGAAACTGACGACTCGCCAGGGCGAACGGATTGCCGTCGTGGCGGGGCTGCGTACCCCCTTTGCCAAGCAGGCCACCGCCTTTCATGGCGTGCCAGCAGTCGATCTCGGCAAACTGGTGGTGAGCGAGATGCTTGCCCGTACCGATCTCGATCCCAAGCTTATCGACCAGCTGGTGTTTGGTCAGGTGGTTCAGATGCCGGAAGCCCCCAACATTGCTCGCGAAATCGTGCTCGGTACCGGCATGAGCGTCAATACCGATGCCTATAGTGTCTCCCGCGCCTGCGCCACCAGTTTCCAGGCGGTGGCCAACGTCACCGAATCCATCATGGCCGGTACCGTAGACATCGCCATCGCCGGCGGTGCTGATTCCTCCTCTGTGCTGCCTATCGGGGTGAGCAAGAAGCTGGCCCGCGCTCTGGTGGATCTCAACAAGGCGCGCAATCTGCAGCAGCGCTTCAATATTCTGCGGACATTGAGGGTCAAGGATCTGTTGCCGGTGCCGCCTGCCGTGGCGGAATACTCTACTGGCCTCTCCATGGGACAGACCGCCGAGCAGATGGCCAAGAGCCACCAGATCAGCCGCGAGGCGCAAGATGCGTTGGCTCATCGCTCTCACACTCTGGCCGCGCAGGCTTGGGCCGATGGCAAGCTCAGTGGCGAGGTGTTTACCGCCCATGTACCGCCCTACAAGTCGCCGCTGGAGCGGGACAACAATATCCGTGAAAGCTCGGACTTGGCGAGCTACGCCAAGCTCAAGCCGGTGTTTGATCGGGTTCATGGCACAGTCACTGCAGCCAACGCCACGCCGCTGACCGATGGCGCTGCCGCCGTGCTGCTGATGCGGGAAGGGCGAGCCAAAGAGCTGGGTCTCGAGCCGCTTGGCTATATCCGCAGCTTCGCTTTCTCGGCCATCGATGTGTGGCAGGACATGTTGATGGGTCCCTCCTACGCCACGCCGCTGGCGCTGGACCGTGCCGGCATCACGCTCAGCGATCTCACCTTGATCGACATGCACGAAGCCTTTGCCGCCCAGACCCTGGCCAACCTCAAGATGTTTGCAAGCCACGAGTTTGCCCGTGACAAGCTGGGCCGCGATCAGGCCATCGGCGAGGTGGACATGGAGAAGTTCAACGTCCTCGGTGGTTCGCTGGCCTATGGCCACCCCTTTGCCGCGACCGGTGCGCGGATGATCACCCAGACCCTGCATGAGCTGCGTCGTCGTGGTGGGGGATTGGGACTCAACACCGCCTGTGCGGCGGGTGGATTGGGTGTGGCTATGGTGTTGGAGGTTGAATAATGAGCGCTAAGACTTTTTCCCTGGATGTTCGCCATGATGGCATTGGTATTCTCACCATGGATGTGCCGGGCGAGAGCATGAATACCCTGAAAGCCGCCTTTGTGGAGGAGATCCGCACCGTGCTGGCCGAGGTGAAACGCAACAAGGATTTGATCGGTCTGGTGATCACCTCCGGCAAGAAGGATTCCTTCATCGCCGGAGCCGACATCACCATGCTGGCCGCCTGCACCAGTGCCAAGGATGCCGAGACCCTGTCGCGAGAAGGGCAGGTTATCTTTGCCGAGATCGAGTCAATGACCATCCCGGTGATCGCCGCTATTCACGGCCCTTGCCTCGGCGGCGGGTTGGAGCTGGCGCTGGCCTGTCATGGTCGGGTGGTGACCGATCACGGTAAAACCGTGCTGGGTCTACCCGAGGTGCAACTTGGCTTGCTGCCGGGCTCCGGTGGTACCCAGCGCCTGCCGCGCCTCATCGGGGTGGCCAAGGCGCTGGATCTGATGCTGACCGGCAAGCAGGTGCGTGCCAAACAGGCCAAAAAATTGGGGCTGGTGGACGATGTGGTACCGCCTTCGATCCTGCTGGATGCCGCCATCAAGTTGGCCAAGAAGGGCAAGCCCCGCCACGAGTTGAAGCGGGATCTGCAGGGCAAGCTGCTGGAGACCAACAAGCTTGGCCGCAAGGTGCTGTTCGATCAGGCACGTAAGGGGGTGAAAGCCAAGACCCGTGGTAACTACCCTGCGCCGGAGCGGATCCTGGACGTGGTGCGCATTGGTGTGGAGGAGGGGATGCAGGCTGGCCTCGCCGCCGAGTCCCGCCACTTCGGCGAGCTGGTGATGACGGCCGAGTCTGCTGCCCTGCGTTCTATCTTCTTTGCCACCACGGAAATGAAGAAAGAGGTCACCTATCAGGGAGCAGAGCCTCGCAAGGTAGGCCACGCAGCCGTGCTGGGTGGCGGCCTGATGGGGGGGGGCATCGCATTCGTCACCGCCACCAAGGCGGGCGTACCGGTGCGGATCAAGGATGTGGCAAGCGCCGGGATCGGCAATGCCATGCGCTACAGCTACGACATCCTGGCCAAGAAACTCAAGCGCCGTCATATCCTGCGCAGTGAGCTTGAGAAGCAGATGAGCTTGCTGACCGGTACTCTGGACTACTCCGGTTTCCACCGGGTCGACATGGTGGTGGAGGCGGTGTTTGAAGATCTCAATCTCAAACACCAGATGGTGAAGGATGTGGAGCGTGAGTGTGGTGAACACACAGTGTTTGCCTCCAATACCTCGTCACTGCCCATCAACCAGATAGCTTCAGTGGCGAGCCACCCCGAGCGGGTTATCGGTTTGCACTACTTCAGTCCGGTCGACAAGATGCCGCTGGCGGAGATCATCCCCCACGCCGGCACCAGTGCCGAGACGGTCGCCACCACTCTGGCCTTCGCCCGCGCACAGGGCAAAACGCCTATCGTGGTGAAGGACGAGGCCGGTTTCTACGTCAACCGCATCCTCGCTCCCTACATGAACGAAGCAGCACGTCTGGTGCTGGAAGGGGAGCCGGTAGAAGTGATGGATAGCGCGTTGCTCGACTTCGGTTTCCCGGTTGGCCCCATCACCCTGCTTGACGAAGTGGGCATTGATGTGGGGGCCAAGATTTCCCCCATCCTCGAAAAAGAGTTGGGTGGCGAGCAGTTCCAGGCACCCAAGGCGTTCGACAAGCTGCTGCAAAACGATCGCAAGGGGCGCAAGAACGGCAAGGGCTTCTACCTCTATGGCAAGGCGGCACCGCGTAACAAGCTGACCGGCAAAGAGGGCAAGAAGACGGTGGACGAGAGCGTCTATGGCGTGCTCGGCATCAAGCCGTCTGCCAAGCTGGCCCGTCAGGAGATCGCCGAGCGCTGCGTGCTGCTGATGCTCAACGAAGCGGCGATGGCGCTGGATAGCGGTGTGGTGGCCTCGGCTCGTGATGGTGATATCGGTGCCATCTTCGGCATCGGTTTCCCGCCCTTCCTCGGCGGCCCGTTCCGTTATATGGACACCCTCGGGATCGATCATCTGGTTGGCCGTCTGGAGTATTATCAGAAGCGCCACGGCGACCGGTTCGCCCCCTGTGCCCGTCTCAAGGCGATGGCGGCAGAGCAGCAGACCTTCTACTGATAACCGCAGCAGAGTGACCGCAAGGCAAAGAGGCCCGCACACCATGCGGGCCTCTTTCTATGTTGTGGTTTGTTCGGGTTGTACGGCTTGGGCTGCGCTCATGCTGGCAGAAGCAACCGATTAAAAAACGGCCCACCGAAGTGGGCCGTAGAGATATCTGATCGCGGGTCAGATCCCCGGTTTGCGCTCCGGGCAACGACCTATGATATCGGGTGGCAGCTCGCCGTTATCCTGCTCCAGCACCACATCGAATCCCCACAGTTGATGGAGGTGTTTGAGCACCTCATGGCGAGAGTCGCCAAGGGGGATGCGGTTGTGGGGCACATAGCGCAGGGTGAGGGAGCGATCCCCCTTCACGGCAACGTTGTAGACCTGAATATTGGGCTCCAGATTGCTGAGGTTGTATTGGGCCGACAGGGTATTGCGCACCTGACGGTACCCCTCGTCATTGTGGATAGCGGAGACCTTCAGATAGTTCTTCAGATCGTCGTCATCAATGGCGAACAACTTCATATCCCGCATCACTTTGGGACTGAGGAACTGGCTGATAAAGCTCTCATCCTTGAAGTTCTGCATGGCAAAGTGGAGGGTTTCGACCCAGTTGCTGCCGGCATAGTCGGGGAACCAGTATCTATCTTCCTCGGTCGGGTTCTCGCAGATGCGGCGCAGGTCAGTAAACATGGCAAACCCCAGCGCATAGGGGTTGATCCCCGAGTAGTAGCGGCTGTTGTAGGCCGGTTGATAGACCACGTTGGTGTGGCTGTGCAGCACCTCCATCATGAAGCGATCGCTCAGCTTGCCCTCGTCATAGAGGTGGTTGAGGATGGTGTAGTGCCAGAAGGTGGCCCATCCCTCGTTCATCACCTGGGTCTGCTTTTGCGGATAGAAATACTGGCTTATCTTGCGCACGATGCGCACCACTTCCCGCTGCCAGGGCTCCAGCAAGGGGGCATTCTTCTCGATGAAGTAGAGAATGTTCTCCTGGGGCTCTGCGGGGTAGCGCCTGTCCTCCACGCCAGCCGCTTTATGCTGTTTGGGTAGGGTTCGCCACAGCTCGTTGACCTGAGTCTGCAGATAATCTTCCCGCGCCTTCTGACGCCGCTTCTCCTCAGCCATCGAGATCTTCTGGGGACGCTTGTAGCGATCCACCCCGAAGTTCATCAGGGCATGGCAGGAGTCGAGCAGCTGTTCCACCGCCTCGATGCCATGCTTCTCTTCGCACTGGGTGATGTAGTTCTTGGCGAACAGCAGGTAGTCGATGATAGAGGAGGCATCGGTCCAGGCCTTGAACAGGTAGTTGTTCTTGAAGAAGGAGTTGTGGCCGTAGCAGGCGTGTGCCATCACCAGCGCCTGCATCGGCATGGTGTTCTCCTCCATCAGGTAGGCGATGCAGGGATCCGAGTTGATGACGATCTCGTAGGCCAGCCCCATCTGGCCGCGCTTGTAGTTGCGCTCGGTATGGATAAAGCGCTTGCCGAACGACCAGTGCTGATAGCCGATGGGCATGCCGACGCTGGAGTAGGCATCCATCATCTGTTCGGCGGTGATCACCTCGATCTGGTTGGGGTAGGTGTCCAGCTTGTAGAAACGGGCGACCCGGGCGATCTCCTGGTGATAGGTCTCCAGCAGATCGAAGTTCCAGTCTGGTCCGTCATCCAGTGGCGCTACACGTTTTTCTGTTTCGATCATGTGACCTCCTCACGCCGCTTGTTTCTTGAACAGCTCGCGGAACACCGGATAGATATCCTCGACCTTGCGAATATGCTCCATCGCAAAGTGGGGGAACTGGCTGGCTACCGACTCATATTCGTGCCACAGGGTCTGGTGAGCACGGGTGGTGATCTCGATGTAGGAGTAGTACCGCACCCTTGGCATGATGTCCCGCGCCAAGATCTCCCTGCACTGTGGTGAGTCATCAGCCCAGTTGTCACCATCCGACGCTTGCGCCGCATAGATGTTCCACTGGTTGGCGGGATAACGCTCATTGATGATGTCATTCATCATCTTGAGGGCGCTGGAGACGATGGTGCCGCCTGTCTCCTGGGAGTAGAAGAACTCGTGTTCATCCACCTCCTTGGCTTGGGTATGGTGGCGGATATAGACCACTTCTACGTTCTTGTAAGTCCGGCTCAGGAACAGATAGAGCAGGATATAGAAACGTTTGGCCATCTCCTTGGTGGCCTGATCCATGGAGCCCGAGACGTCCATCAGACAGAACATCACCGCCTGGCTGGAGGGGACGGGCCGTTTGACGAAGTTGTTGAACTTGAGATCGAAGGTGTCAATAAACGGCACCGCATCGATCCGTCGTTTCAGCTCCCTGATCTCCTTCTCGAGCAGGGCGATTTCGGCAAAGTGCTCGTTGGGATCGTTGGCCAGCAGAGCCAGCCGATCTTCCAGTTCATGCAGTTGGCGTTTCTTGCCCGCTTGCAGCGCCATGCGACGTGCCAGCGAATTTTGCAGGGAACGCACCACGTTGATGTTGGCGGGCACCCCGTTTGAGGTGTAGCCCGCCCGGTAGGTTTTCACCTCCATCAGCTGGTTGAGCTGGGTTTTCTGCAGCCTGGGCAGCTCCAGATCTTCAAACAGCAGATCGAGATACTCATCCTTGGAGATCTGGAACACGAAATCATCGGCCCCTTCTCCCTGATTGGATGCTTGTCCCTCGCCGGAACCCTGTCCACCGCCCCCTCCTTTGGGACGGTCAATCTTGTCGCCGGAGACGAACTGGTCATTGCCGGGATGCACCATCTCCCGTTTACCGCCGTGCCCCTGATGAAAATGGGGCTCGCCGATATCCTTGGTCGGGATGCTGATGCTCTCACCCTTGTCTACGTCCTGAATGCTGCGCTTGGAGACAGCATCCGAGACCGCTTGTTTTATCTGCTTCTTGTAGCGGCGGATGAAGCGCTGCCGATTGACAGCGCTTTTGTTTTTGCCGTTGAGCCTGCGGTCGATAAAATGCGCCATAACTCCCCCTTGAACAGTCAGGGTCAGGATGACTTGCGTACCCTGAGATACCATTCGGAGAGCAGTCGCACCTGTTTGCGGGTGTAGCCTTTCTCCATCATCCGTTCGACAAAGTTATCGTGCTTCTTCTGCTCCTCGGCCGAGGTTTTGCTGTTGAAGGAGATAACCGGCAGCAGCTCTTCCGTGTTGGAGAACATCTTTTTCTCGATCACGGTGCGCAGCTTCTCGTAACTGGTCCAGTTGGGGTTACGGCCTGCATTGTTGGCCCGGGCACGCAGCACGAAGTTGACGATTTCGTTACGGAAATCTTTCGGGTTGCTGATCCCGGCGGGTTTTTCAATTTTCTCCAGCTCGCTGTTGAGAGACGCTCTGTCAAACAGCTGGCCGGTTTCGGGGTCACGGTACTCCTGATCCTGGATCCAGAAGTCGGCGTAGGTGACGTAGCGATCGAAGATGTTCTGACCGTACTCGGAGTAGGACTCGAGATAGGCGGTCTGGATCTCCTTGCCGATGAACTCCACATAGCGCGGGGTCAGATAGCCCTTGATGAACTCAAGGTAGCGATCGTGCAGCTCTTGCGGGAACTGTTCGCGCTCGATCTGCTGCTCCAGCACATAGAAGAGGTGCACCGGGTTGGCAGCCACTTCCGCGTGGTCGAAGTTGAAGACGCGGGAGAGGATCTTGAACGCAAAACGGGTAGAGAGACCATTCATCCCCTCGTCCACACCGGCGTAGTCGCGATACTCCTGATAGCTCTTCGCCTTGGGATCGGTGTCTTTGAGGCTCTCGCCATCATAGACCCGCATCTTGGAGTAGATGCTGGAGTTTTCCGGCTCTTTCAGCCGTGACAGTACCGAGAACTGGCCCAGCAGTTCGAGGGTACCTGGGGCGCATTTGGCCTCGGTCAGTTCGCTATTGACCAGCAGCTTTTCGTAGATCTTCACCTCTTCCGAGACGCGCAGGCAGTAAGGGACCTTGACGATGTAAACGCGGTCGAGGAAGGCCTCGTTGTTCTTGTTGTTGCGGAACTGCTGCCATTCGGATTCGTTGGAGTGGGCCAGCAGAATGCCGTCAAAGGGGAGGGCAGAGAGCCCTTCGGTACCGTTGTAGTTACCCTCCTGGGTTGCTGTCAGCAGCGGGTGCAGTACCTTGATAGGCGCCTTGAACATCTCCACAAACTCCATAACCCCCTGGTTCGCTTTACAGAGCGCACCTGAGTAGGAGTAAGCATCGGCGTCATCCTGGGCGAAGTGCTCCAGCATGCGGATGTCGACCTTGCCGACCAGTGAGGAGATATCCTGGTTGTTGTCATCACCCGGTTCCGTTTTGGCGATGGCAATCTGATCGAGGATGGAGGGGTTGACCTTCTCCACCTTGAACTTGGTGATGTCGCCGCCAAACTCGTGCAGGCGTTTGGCCACCCAGGGGGACATGATGGGACGCAGGTAACGGCGCGGGATGCCGTACTCTTTTTCCAGGATCTCCCCATCCTCTTCGATATCGAACAGGCAGAAGGGGTGATCGTTGACCGGTGAGCCCTTGATGCGATAAATGGGCACCTTCTGCATCAGGGATTTGAGTTTCTCTGCCAGCGAGGATTTACCGCCGCCAACAGGGCCCAGCAGATAGAGGATCTGTTTCTTCTCCTCCAGCCCTTGGGCGGAGTGTTTGAGGTAGGAGACGATCTGTTCGATGGCCTCTTCCATCCCGTAGAAATCCTTGAAGGCGGGATAGCGTGCCACGACGCGGTTGGAGAAGAGTCGGCTCAGTCTGGGGTTGGCTGAGGTGTCTACCATCTCCGGCTCACCAATGGCGGTCAGCAGACGTTCGGCTGCGGAGGCGTAGCAGGCTTTATCCTGCTTACACATATCCAGGAACTCCTGGATGGTATATTCCTCTTCTCTCGCTTTTTCATATCGCTGTTGGTAATGCTCGAATATGCCCATAACTTTGCCCTCGTTATAGTCGCTTACCCTGAAAAATGTGGATGACTGCTTTTGTGTTGTGCGCTTTTAAAGCCTAGTCAACAGACTCCAGTAATCCATCACGGTTGATAGGTTAAATTCTGAAGAAACCTGCCCGATCCTTGTGCGGGGAGGGTCAGTCAACAACACCGCTATGTTACTGACTGTTAAATTATTTTTGCCACGATAGTGAGGTAAATGTCAAAGACATAAAAAATAAATGTTTATGGGAAACAGGGAACTTATTGCGAAAAGATTAAGGGGTTTGACGAAAGGCAATGGGGCTGCGGGTTGGCGGGGTTATGAATGAAAACGTCATTACGTGTACGTCAACGTAAATCACTTTGCTTGGAGTTTTAGCTCTAATTTTTACATTGACGCTACATTTTGAGTGCCCTAGATTGGCGATGTGTGAGCAGCAAGACGCTTTAGCAAGAGAGTTGACTGTTGCCTCACCAAGCTCTGTTTAAGCACGTTTCCGTTGGCTTGACCCTCGCAACCGCGAGGGTCTTCTTTTTCTGTGTCTGTAAACGCTTGTTTCTGCTGGTGGCTATTGACGCCGCCAGCACTCATCTAGCAAGGGTAGGCTTGTTGCACTGCCGCCAGGACGCTTGCAAACGGGTGCGCGGCCAACTGGCCTGCACCCGCCAGCGATTTGGCTTTGACCCGGCTGGTCAGCGGTGTGGTGATGCCGCACAGGAAACGGGCCAGAACACGCGCATCCACCGAACCTGTCTTGGCAATCAGCGGATCGCACCAGGCGCGGATCCCCGCCTCGTTTGGCATGGTCAGTGAGGGCAGGGGCGGGAGATGCGCCACCTCGCCGCGACAAACCGAACAGTGGCCACAATGAACCGGCGCCACCTCATCGGCAAAATAGCGGGCGAGGCGGTGGCTCAGGCACTCACTTGAGGTGAAAAAGTCGAGCATGGCTTGCAGTCTTGCCAGCTCGCTCTGCTCTTTTTGCAGGAACAGGGCGTGCAGGGCTTTTGCTTCCTGCTCGTTGTCCCACCCTTGACGGTTGATCCGGTAGACCTCGGTCATCTGTTTGCTTTCAAGCTCGATCCAGCCTTGCTGCTGCAGGTAGTCGAGCGCCGCAACCGCCCGCTGTCGCTCCCCCTGATAGCCCTGCCAGAGGGCGTCAAAGTCCATGGTGCACCAACTGCGGGCTTGCGGGGCGCAGGCGAACAGTTGCTCCAGAAACTGGCGACGATCCGGATTGAAGCGACTCACTATCTCGCCTTTATCCAGCACAAACTTGAAGCGGTAGTCGGCGTAGTAGCTGTAGGCCGGGGTGATGATGCCTGCCATCTCCAGATAGACCAGCAGGGTTTTAAGGGGCAACTGGCGGATATTGGTGTCGTTGGAGAGGCGCAGCAGGGTGAATTCCCACTCGCTCCCGCTCTGCTTGATGATGGCAAGGAGCTGGAGGATGGCACTCAAATCCGGCGTATCGCCGTAGACGAAGTTCTCCAGCACCGGCAGCTGGCTCTGGTTGGCCAGCACGATACAGCGCGATGGCTGGCCATCCCGTCCGGCGCGGCCAATCTCCTGGCTGTAGTTCTCGATAGATTTGGGCAGATCGTAGTGAATGACCCGCCGGATATCCGCTTTGTCGATCCCCATGCCAAAGGCGATGGTGGCGACGATGCAGTCCACCTTGCCCGCCATGAAGTCGTGCTGGATCTGACTGCGCAGCGCCGAGTCGAGTCCGGCATGATAGGCGCGGGCGTTGATCCCTTCTCTAATGAGGTGCTCGGCACAGGCTTCGGCGGTGTGTTGCAAGGTGACGTAGACGATGGTGGGGGCCGTCGGATCGTTGGCCAACTCCTGCGCGAGCCAGCTATCCCGCGCATCGGGCGACAGGGGAATGACGGCCAGATCAAGATTGGGGCGATAGAAACCGGTGACCACGACCCCCTCCGGCGCGATGCCGAATTTGGTCTGCATATCCTGAATCACCGCCGGTGTGGCGGTGGCCGTCAGCAGCAACACCTGTGGGATCTTCAGGTCATGGCGATAGCTCGGCAGCTTGAGGTAGTCGGGGCGAAAGTTGTGGCCCCACTCCGAGATACAGTGCGCCTCATCGACGACCAGCTGCGAGAGCGGCACTTGCTGGATAAAGCGGCGAAAGCGCTCATTCTTGAGTCGCTCCACCGAGATCATCAGGATCTTGAGCTGTCCATCCAGCGCCTGCTGCATCACTCGTCGGCTCTCCTCCGGGCTCTGGCTTGAGTCGAGGGTAGCAGCGCTTATTTCCTTGCTTTTAAGGAAGGCGAGTTGATCGTGCATCAGCGCCAGCAGCGGCGAGATCACCAGGGTCAGGTGAGGCAGGGCGAGGGCAGGCAGTTGATAACAGAGGGACTTGCCGGAGCCGGTGGGAAAGATGGCGGCGGCACTCTGACCAGCCAGCACCCGGCTGATCACCGCCTCCTGACCTGGCCTGAGTGCGGAGAAACCAAAATATTGGTTGAGCAGGGATGTGATCATGGCAAGACTCCGCAGCAAATGGGGGATGATAGCACAGCGATTCCGGTCATGGATGACACAGGAATGGTCGTGAGGGTGAGGGCAGAGAGTGTCGATAAAACGTACAAAAATGGGTGGTTGCGCTGTGGTTAAGGTTTTGTTGCGGTTTTTTGTGATGGAAACGGGATATTTTTTGGTGAGTCTCTGGAAAAAAAAGATGGCGAATGGGATATTCCGTCATGCAATCCGGTGACTGGCGGATCGGCCCGACAGAAGGCTGGCCACAGACACCACATTCGGGCGACAGGGGTCTTCCGATGAGTGGTTGCAGACAGGACTCATGATTCATGCACTACGGTGCTTAGGGACTTTTTTGATGACACAACAACACCCCCTCCTTCGGCTGGTCAATAGCACCAGTCTGGTCAGCCAGATCCTGGTTGGTCTGGTATTCGGTATCTTGCTGGCTCTGTTTGCCCCCGAGTGGGCGAAAACGGCAGGTCTGCTCGGCAGTCTGTTTGTTGGTGCACTGAAAGCGGTAGCCCCGCTGCTGGTATTCGTACTGGTGATGGCGGCCATCATTGGTCACAAGCAGGGTCAGAAGACCAATATTCGCCCGCTGCTGGCGCTCTACCTCTTTGGTACTTTCTCTGCGGCCGTGGTCGCGGTGATTGCCAGCTTCCTGTTCCCCTCCAACCTCCATCTGGTGGCCAATACTGCCGAGATCACCCCGCCAGGCGGGATCACCGAGGTGCTGCAGACCCTGCTGTTCAACGTGGTGACCAACCCGGTCAAGGCGCTGATGGATGCCAACTATATCGGGATCTTGGCGTGGGCCATCGGTCTGGGTATCGCCATGCGCCATGCCAACGAGAGCACCAAGGCGCTGATCACTGACCTGTCTCACGGTGTCTCCGCCATCGTGAAAGCGGTGATCCGCTGTGCTCCGCTCGGGATCTTGGGTCTGGTTGCTTCCACTCTGGCAGAGACCGGCTTTGACGCCCTGTTTGGCTATGCCCAACTGCTGGTGGTGCTGATCGGCTGCATGCTGTTTATCGCCTTCGTGGTCAACCCGTTGATCGTGTTCTGGAAGATCAAGCGCAACCCCTATCCGCTGGTGCTGACTTGCCTCAAAGAGAGCGGTGTGACCGCCTTCTTTACCCGCAGCTCTGCCGCCAACATTCCGGTCAACATGGCGCTGTGTGAAAAACTGCGCCTGCCCAAAGATACCTACGCGGTCTCCATCCCGCTGGGTGCCACCATCAATATGGCGGGTGCCGCTATCACCATCACTGTGCTCGCCATGGCGGCGGTACATACCCTGGGGATGGAAGTGGACATGGCAACGGCCATTCTGCTCTCCGTGGTCGCCACCATCAGTGCCTGTGGCGCTTCCGGTGTGGCGGGCGGCTCCTTGCTGCTGATCCCGCTGGCCTGTAGCCTGTTTGGCATCAGCAATGACATCGCCATGCAGGTGGTAGCAGTCGGCTTTATCATCGGCGTGCTGCAGGATTCTGCCGAGACGGCGCTGAACAGCTCCACCGACGTGCTGTTCACCGCCGCTGCTTGCATGGCCGAAGATGAAACCCTGCTGGAACCTTCCGCGCTGCCCAGCAGCGAGGCGTGAGCCGGTAGCTCGATTTTTCGATTCAGCCCCTCTCTGTGAGGGGCTTTTTATATCAGCGGGCCTAAATGTGTTGAGGAGAGGAGTGCGCAAGAAAACATTCATTTTGATGAAATGTTTGGTTACAAATAGCCGACAGACAGTGCGGGTGCTGCCCCGTTAAAATAGCTGCGGAATAATAAGGTTCAGGCTAAAAAACGAGATTAAATAATGAAAAAAACTACGCTTTCGTGGGCAATTATTGGTGCATTAGGTTTGGTTGGTTGCGGTGGTGGTGGCGGAGATAGTGGTGGTGGTGGTACCACTCCACCTGAGCCGCAACCGAGGGCGCTGCCGGTGGCTGGCGTCTATCTCCCCGTCCTGATGGACGCTCAGGGGCAGTTAATCAACCGTCCGGTCAACGACAGTTATCGTGCGGTCGGTCTTGTCTATCCGGCGTCCACAGAGGGTACGGGTTGGGTGATGAACATTGCTGAGAAAAGAAGTGCCACAGTCAGCACTTATACCTTCCCTCAAGGCTTCTCTTCTCTGAATAAAGGTGAGGGTTACCCACTGACGTTGTCGTTGCTGGTGAACAAAAGCCAACCCAGTACCTTCGACTCGGCTGAGCAAAAGTCCAATACCAATGTCGATGGGTTGGTCAAGGTGGCGTCTGTGCCAGATACGGCGGGAAGCAGCCAGTCACTCTGGGTACTCGATTATCGACCCGTCAAAGCCAAAATCGATTCTGCACTCACTATTCAGAATTGGGGCGGCCAAGTGGCATTGCAGCCGATGGTCACTGCGCCTATCAACGCGGACTCCTGGTACAACCTTGGGGAGAGTGCACTGTTTCAAGATTTCAAAACCGAGCGCAGCAACAATGGCTTGGGGATCAAGCTGACCATCCTGTTTAAAGAAGGGTGTTCTGTAAGCGGTGAGACAGAGGCCAACACTCAAGGTTTGAACAAGCTGACGTTGACTGGTTGGAACAATCGGTCATGCAGTTTCAATACCTTGACAGGGCCTGCTGATATCAAAGAGGGAAAAATTTATGAGGGGCTCTGGGAAAAAAGGATGCGCGAATTTGCCGATCGCAACGCCAGTGTCACTGCATATCTGACCATGAAACCGGGTAGCAATGGTCAGAAAGACACCCTGGTGCTCGGTATTCCGGAAATCACCGGTATCACGCCGTTCCTGTTGGAAGCGCAACCACTCTAATCAGCCAGAGATAGTGCGTGTTTATCAAGAGATGCCAGTCGCTTACCCGACTGGCATTTTTGTTGGTCGAGGTTCGGTGAGAAGCCCTGAAACATCATGATGTGGTTGCCGGATAAGGGTTGTTTCCTTGGTTGTTGTGTGAGTTCAGGTGCTGTGGCTGCAATAACTGCGTGATGAGTGGCAAGACTATTCAGGACGGGACAACGCAATAAAAAAAGCCAGCCGAGTGTTCGGCTGGCTTTTTGCTATCAGTGGCAGGTAGGGGATTAACCGACCAGCTGATAGAGGATGGCGGAGATGGCGATCATCCCCATCACAGCGACAAATACGTTGCTGATATGGCCCTGATATTTCGCCATGGCCGGTACGCGCTTGATGGCGTACATCGGCATGATGAACAGGATGGTAGCGATGATCGGGCCGCCCAAGGATTCAATCATGCCCAGGATGGAAGGGTTGGCAATGGCAGTGCCCCACAGGGTCAGGATGAAGAAGGCGATGATGAACATCTCGACTTTCTTGGCGTTCGGCTCTTTGCCGGACTTGCGCATGTTCTGCACGATCATCCCTTTCAGACCTTCACGGGCACCCAGATAGTGGCCGAAGAAGGAGGAGACGATGGCGACGAACGCAACCAGCGGACCGAAGTAGGAGATGATGGGGCTGGCATGCTGGTTGGCCAGATAGGAGAGCACGGCGATGTTCTGAGCCTTGGCTTCCGCCAGCTGGGCCGGTGTCAGGCTCATGACGCAGGAGAAGACGAAGAACATCACGAAGCCCAGCAGCACCATGGCGGTACGCTTGAGGATGGCATCGGCTTTCTCGACCGCCTGATCACCGTGGTCGCGGCGCTGGGCAAGGGAGAAGCTGGAGATGGCCGGGCTGTGGTTGAAGGAGAAGACCAGTACCGGAATGGTCAGCCACAGGGTAGTGGCGAAATCCTTGGCAGAGGGCACTTGCTCCAGCGCGGCACCGGTCCAGTCCGGAATGAGGTACAAAGAGATACCGGCCAGAATGGCGATCAGCGGATAAACCAGCAGCTCGGTCACTTTCAGCATCAGCTTTTCACCGGCCAGCATCACCGACATCATGCCCATGATCAGCACGATGGAGAGGATCCAGCGCGGCGGGGCACTCATCTGCAGCTGGTTGACCATAAAGCTTTCGACGGTGTTGGTGATACCCACGCCGTAGATCAGCACGATGGGGTAGATGGCGAAGAAGTAGAGCAGGGTGATTAATTTACCAGCACCCACGCCAAAGTGCTCTTCCACCACTTCGGTGATGTCTGCATTTGGCTTTTTGGAGGAGAGCACGAAGCGGGCCAGGCCACGGTGGGCCAGATAGGTCATGGGACCTACCAGCAGCGCCATGACGACCAGCGGCCAGAAACCGCCCATACCCGCGTTGATCGGCAGGAACAGGATCCCCGCGCCAACCGCGGTCCCGAACAGACTGATGACCCAGGTAGAGTCGCGTTTTTCCCAACGAGTGGTTTGAGTAGAGCTGATCCCTTGCTCTGTTGACGCCGCAACTCCCTGCGTGCCAGTGACTGTGTTTGACATCTATCTCACCCCGAATGTGTGGTTCTTATTAAGTCGGCGCAAGGATACGGTTTTTCTAATCAAAAATGTTGATCAAATTCATCTTTACGGCACGAAAAACCGCACTTTCTTATGGAAATGTGATCAAAACAAGAAAAATTCAATTATTGTTTATCAATTGGCACGTTATTTTAGTGTTAATGATTAAATCTCGCTCAGACAAATGTAGGTAAATTGTTATTTTGCGAGATGCTGGGCTAGCTGGTTAATCATGCTGGCGGTAGCCCCCCAGATAAAGTGCTGTTGCCAGGGGATCCAGTAGATGGTGTGTGCTTTCCCCCCCCTGTAAAGGGTCAGGGGGATGTGGTTGCGCCGATCCAGCAGATGGGTCAGCGGCACTTCGAAGGCGTGATCCACCTCATCCGGACTCAGGATGAGAGGATAGTTGCCATCGAGCAGCCCCAGCACCGGCAGCACCTCGAATCGTGACACCGTATTGAGCGGGTTGAGGGTGCCGATCACTTCAATCAGTCGGGCCGGAATGCCGAGCTCCTCTTCGGTCTCTCGCAGCGCCGTGGCAATGAGGTTTTCGTCGCCGGGATCCTGTCGCCCGCCGGGGAAGCTGATCTGTCCCCCATGATGGCGCAGCCGTGGGCTGCGCCGGGTCAATAACACGCTGAGCCCCTCATCGCGCATCACCACCGGGATCAACACCGCCGCCGGACTGAGCCCGCCAATGGCGAGGCGATGTGCCGGGGCGGGTCGCTGCAACTGGAAGCGGGTCAGCAGTTCGTGGCGATCCATGGCGGGGAGCTCTCCTGTGCGTTGGCCAGACAGTGGGGAGGGTTACAGCGCCGACAGCGGCGGCAGGATGCGGGCGACCTTGTCATAGGTCTCCTGATATTCGCTGTCGGCGTCGGAGTCGGCGATGATGCCGCCACCGGCCCAGCAGTGCAGACGACCCGCTTCGGCGATCAAAGTGCGAATGCAGATGCTGGTATCCATCCGGCCATGCTGGCTGAGATAGCCGATGCTGCCGCAATAGGCATTGCGGCGCTGGGGCTCCAGCTCTTCGATGATCTCCATGGCGCGGATCTTGGGGGCGCCGGTGATGGAGCCACCCGGGAAACAGGCCCGCAGCAGATCGACCCCTTGCCAGCGTGCATCCAGCTCACCATGGATGGTGGAGACCAGATGATGTACCGCCGGAAACGACTCCACCGCAAAGAGATGAGGCACGCTGACCGAGCCAGGCCGGCTGACCCGACCGATGTCGTTGCGCAGCAGATCAACGATCATCAGATTCTCTGATCTGTCCTTGTCCGCCTGTGCCAGCTCCCGCGCGACTTGCCGATCGGTGGCCGGATCGGGGTGGCGAGGGCGAGTGCCTTTGATAGGTTTGGTTTCGATATGGCGGCCATCAAGCAGCAGGAACCGCTCGGGGGAGAGGCTCAGCAGTGCACTGTCCGGCAGGCGGATAAAGGCTGAGAAGGGGGCCTTGTTGGCGGTTGCCAGCAGGCAATAGGCCTGCCACTCATCCCCCTGATAGGGGGCGCTGAAACGCTGGGTCAGGTTGATCTGGTAGCAATCCCCCGCGGCAAGGTATTCCTGAATGTGGGCAAACTTCTCGCCATACTCGGCGCGGCTCATATTGCTCTGCCACGACCCCTGCAAGGCAAAGGCAGGGGCCGGTTTGGCCTGTTGCTGTTCAAGCCAGGCCAGCCGGTTGGCAAGGCCAGCTTCATCCCCCCAGTGCACCAGCTGCCAGTCGCCGGTCGCCACATTGCGCAGCAGTGCCCAGTCGTAGATGCCTACCGCCATGTCCGGCACCGCGATATCGGCGGCGGCCTGCACCGGCAGCCGCTCGAAGCGGCGGCCCAGATCATAGCCAAACAGGCCGAGGGCGCCGCCAATAAAGGGCAGGTGAGTGGCGTACAGTTCCAGCTCCCCCAGCAACTGTTGCTGGGTATGGGCCAGCAGGGCGAGGGGATCTTCGTGGTGTTTGCTGATATTCGCCCCGACACGCAGAGTGGTCACCTCGCCACGGGTTTCGAGGGTCGCCAGCGGATCGGCAGTGATGACATCAAAGCCGTTATCGGCGCCGAGTGGTCCCGCCGATTCCAGCAACATGGCCCACGGCTGATGTTGCAGGCGGGCAAAAAGCTGATGGAGTTCAGCACTATGGTCTAGATGATGGATATGAAGTGTTGGCGTCATTTTATGTTACACAGGCAACAGTTTGGTTCCCGAACCCTAGTCGGTGCTGGTGGGCAAGCGTATCATAGGTGTCGGTGACTTAAGAAAAAACTGCCGTGTCGTTCGTTTTTTGCTGGTTGATAGTTTTTAGCCAGCACGTCAGCACGGCCCATCATATGGAAGCCCTTGCCCTGCTCCGTGGCAGAGACAAGGACCAGTGAGGATGATATGAGCATTATAAAAAAACAGGATTTCATCGATTCTATCGCAGATGCCCTCCAGTACATCTCCTATTACCACCCGTTGGATTTTGTTCAGGCTGCCAAAGCGGCGTATGACCGTGAGGCCAACCCGGCCGCCAAAGATGCGCTGGCCCAGATCCTGATCAACTCCCGCATGTCCGCCGAAGGTCATCGTCCGCTCTGCCAGGACACCGGTATCGTGACCTGTTTCGTCAAGATCGGCATGCAAGTCCAGTGGGACAGCGACATGACGGTGCAGGAGATGGTGGACGAAGGGACCCGTCGTGCCTACACCAATCCTGACAACCCGCTGCGCGCCTCCGTGCTGGCCGATCCGGCTGGCAGTCGCAAGAATACCAAAGACAACGCCCCTGCCGTGGTGCATATCGACATGATCCCCGGCAACAAGGTGGAAGTGAGCATCGCGGCCAAAGGCGGCGGCTCCGAGAACAAATCCAAGATGGTGATGCTCAACCCCTCTGACGATATCGTCGAGTGGGTGCTGAAAACCGTGCCGACCATGGGCGCAGGCTGGTGCCCGCCCGGCATGCTGGGCATCGGCATCGGCGGTACCGCCGAGAAAGCGGCGGTGCTGGCCAAAGAGGCTCTGATGGAGCACATCGACATTCAGGAGCTGATCGCCCGTGGCCCGCAAACTACCGAAGAGAAGCTGCGGGTCGAGCTCTACGACAAGGTCAACAAGCTGGGGATCGGTGCCCAGGGTCTGGGCGGTCTGACTACCGTGCTGGATGTGAAGGTCAAATCTGCGCCGACTCACGCCGCTTCCAAGCCGGTGGTGATGATCCCCAACTGCGCCGCCACCCGCCACGTTCACTTCGAGCTGGATGGTTCAGGCCCCGCCGAGCTGACCCCGCCGAAACTGAGCGACTGGCCGGAGATCACCCGTGAAGCGGGTGGCAACGTGCGCCGCGTTAACGTCGATGGCATCACCAAGGCCGAGTTGGCCAGCTGGAAGAGCGGTGATACCGTGCTGCTCTCCGGCAAGATCCTCACCGGTCGCGATGCCGCCCACAAGCGTATCGCCGACATGCTGAAAAATGGCGAAGGGCTGCCGGAAGGGGTCGATTTCACCAACCGCTTCATCTATTACGTTGGCCCGGTCGATGCGGTGCGTGACGAAGTAGTTGGCCCGGCTGGCCCCACCACCTCTACCCGGATGGACAAGTTCACCGACATGATGCTGGGTGAAACCGGCCTTATCGGCATGATCGGCAAGTCCGAGCGTGGTCCGAAAACTGTCGAGAGTATCAAGCAGCACAAGGCCGTCTATCTGATGGCGGTAGGCGGCGCCGCTTATCTGGTGGCCAAGGCCATCAAGAAGGCACGCGTGGTGGCCTTTGCCGATCTCGGCATGGAAGCGATCTACGAGTTTGAAGTGGAAGATATGCCGGTGACCGTAGCGGTCGATTCCGAAGGCAACAACATCCACGAAACCGGCCCGGCCTACTGGTCTGCCAAGATTGCCGAGCTGGACGGCAAACTCTCCTCCTGAGTGACCGTTTCCGCTGCCGGTTAACGGCATCGGCCATGTAAACAAGGCGCGTTCATTCGGATGCGCCTTGTTGCTTTGGCTGGCTTGTTATGGACTCAGGTTGGCCGTTTGCGGCAAGCGGGTATAAAAAAGGATGGCGTGACGCCATCCTTTTTCCGTTGTGCTTGTGCTCTGGCTGCAGACAGCAGAGCAATCGCCCTTGGCTTAGGCCTTTTTCAGGTAGGCAGCAACCAGTACGATCTGCACGCCGTTGACCTTGCCTTCGATATGGAGCGGGTTGTTGGTCAGACGGATGCCCTTGACCAGGGTGCCGCGCTTGGCGGTAAAACCGGCGCCTTTCACGTCCAGATCCTTGATCAGGGTAACGGAGTCGCCCTCTTGCAGCACGGCGCCGTTGGAGTCAACGGTCGGTACGCTGTCGTCATCTTCGTCAGCAATACCAGCTTCAGCCCAAGCCTTGGCTTCGTCTTCCATGTACATCATGTCCAGCAGATCCTGAGCCCATACTTCACCCTTGCCGGAGAGTGCTTTGAGCTGGCGCCATGCCATCACCTGCACCGCAGGCACCTGGCTCCACATGCTGTCACTCAGGCAACGCCAGTGGTTCACCACCAGGGTATCCGGTTGTTCCAGCTGACCACGGCAGGTGTCACAGATAGCAACGCTGTGATCATCGTCGCTGGCGGGGGAGTGAGGCACCACGAAGGCGGTCAGCACCTGCTCGGCGCTGCACAGTTCACACTTGGCGCCCGCGCGCGCTTGCAGAATGGCGTTGATGGTCATGTTGTTGGTCCCATAGCTAGTGTAAAGCGTCCCGCGTTGGCGGGGCGCGTGAAAGAGGGGGCGGAATATAGCATAAAACCCCGTACTTTGTCAGGGCTGCCCTGGCTCACAGGCTTGCTGTGCTGTTGCGCGGCGCTGATCGTTTGGTATTGAGAGTGCAATTTGAAGCGGGATCGCTAGAATGAGCCTCCTTTTTGACTGCAAGGCAGGGGCATTCGTGCTGGCTCAACGTTTTCAACAACTGGATCGACTGCTCACCCGCTACCAACGCTGGTGGCAATATCAGCCATATCATCATCTGACCATGGCCTTTGCCGATGAGGCGCCCGAACTGGCGGCACTGCTCAATGGGCTGACCCTTGCCCAGTTGGCGGAGCTCGATGGGGATATGGATGCACTCAGCACGCTGCTTGCTCCCTGGATTGCCGAGGGAGCCGAGCTGCAGCAACTCAGCCAGCTTGCCCCGTTTACCCCGGAGCCCATCACCTGCAGCAAGGAGATGGCGCTGCATATGCCGGGGCGCAAGCAGGCTCAGATCGAGTCGTTCACCGCCTGTCTGCCTGCCCATCAGGGCCCCTATCTGGAGTGGTGTGCCGGTAAGGGCCACCTTGGGCGGCTGGTGTCACTTCATCGACAGGCTCCTATCCTCAGTCTGGAGTTGCAAGAGCAGCTTTGTGACGAAGGTCGGCTGCTGGCCGAGCGGGATGGCGCCAATATGACCTTTACCTGCGCCGATGCTTTTGCCCCCGAGTCGGCGGCGCTGATCGCCCCCGAACATCACGCTATGGCACTCCATGCCTGCGGCGAGCTGCACACCCATCTGCTGGAGCGGGTGGCCGAGCGCGGTGCCCGCGGCGTGACTATCTCTCCCTGTTGTTACCACCTGATCCGTACCAGCCACTATCGCCCGCTGTCGGTAGCGGCCAACGCCAGCGAGCTGGTGTTGAGCAAGGCGGATCTCAAATTGCCGTTGCAGGAGACGGTGACCGGCGGTGCGCGGATCGCCCGTCTGCGCGAGCAGGAAGTGGTGTGGCGGCTCGGGTTTGACTGCCTGCAGCGTCAGGTGCGCGGGGTGGATGAGTATCTGCCGGTGCCCAATATGCAAAAGAGCCTGCTGACCGGCACCTTCGAGGCATTCTGCGTTTGGGCTGCAGAGCGCAAAGGGATTGTGCTGCCCGCCGGGCTCGACTACCCCGCCTGGTTGGAGCACGGGGAGCGCCGCTTTGGCGATGTCGCCCGCATGGAGCTGGTGCGTCATTTGTTTCGCCGTCCCCTCGAGATCTGGCTGGCGCTGGATCGCGCGCTCTTTTTGCAAGAGCAGGGCTATCGGGTCGAAATGGGGGAGTTTTGTGCCAAACCCATGACCCCGCGCAATATCCTGATCCGTGCCGTGCGTGCCTGACATCCGGCTATTTTGAGCATTTTTCTTGAACATTGATGATGGCTGACAGCTTGAGCCTGTCAGCCATTTTTTTCATCACGAACAATGACCGTATGGCAGGTCACCTGGCCGTCTCAACTGTTCTAAAAATGGGCGACAGATCACGCTGTGTCGTTTTCGTTTGGGTTCTTTTTCTTTGTTTCAGCTGCACTGAATATCACAAGGTGAAATGGCTCACAAATTCTGCTTATTTCTTAATTCTCATCGTGAATTTAGTTGTTGAAACACCTACTCTTGGAACGCATTAATTCAAACAAGGACGATAAACATGTTCAAACCCAAGCGTTGTGCCTGGCTGATCGCTGCCACCTGCACATTGCCAAGCTATGCCGCAATGAGTGCAGCCATGAATATTCAACCCGATCCGCAAAATGCGGGAGGATATGTGATTGCGGCCCCAGACCTGGCAGCCATGGAAAAAGCAAAGACGGCTAATCCCATGTATGCGATATGGGCCAAGGCATTGGCGACACGGTCAAATAAAATCGTTGATGCCATTGAACCGGGTCTGGCAAGCAATCCTGACAACGTAAAACGGGTTGAACGGGTATTTCCCCAATCTGAATGGGAATATTTAACCCAGATGGCTGCGCCGGAATATACTTATGTCCGCTTCTTGCGGGCCATCGGTAAATTCCCTGCGTTCTGTGGCGAATATACTGACGGTCGCGATGCTGATGCGATCTGTAAAAAATCCATTGTGACGGCCTTTGCCCACTTCTCTCAGGAGACCGGTGGCCATATTGCCAAGGAGAACGTCTCCGATAACCCGCTGGGGCTGGAGGAGTGGCAACAGGCGCTGGTGCATGTGCGGGAGATGGGCTGGTCAGAGGGACAGACCGGTTATACCACCGGCTGTGGCCAGAACGACTGGCAGAACAAGAAGTGGCCCTGCAGCACGGGTCAGGGGTATTTCGGCCGCGGCGCCAAGCAGCTTTCTTACCACTTCAACTACGGCGCCTTCTCCGAGGCGATGTTTGATGGCGATGCCTCCGTGCTGCTCAACAACCCGGGGCTGGTGGCGGACTCCTGGCTCAACCTCGCTTCTGCCATCTGGTTCTTCCTCACCCCGCAGGCCCCGAAACCGGCCATGCTGCACGTGATTGATCGCACCTGGGTACCTTCCAAACGGGAAGCTGACGCTGGTATCGGCTACGGCTTTGGCACCACCATCAACGTCATCAACGGCGGTATCGAGTGCGGCGAGCAGAACAAGGACAAGGGGCAGCCGGTCAATCGCATCCGCTACTGGGAAGGACTGGCCGACCACTACCAGATCCCGCTCAAGGCGGATGAGAAGAACACCTGCTGGCAGCAGACTCCCTATGGCAGCCTTAATCTCAACGGTGCTACCGACGTGCTCTACACCAACTGGGATGGCAACTGGAAGTACTATCCGGATCGCCCGGGCGGTTACTCCTTCGAGTGTGAGCTGGTGGGCTTTCAGACCGCTTATTCTGCGTTGGTGCCGGGTGATTACGAGAAGTGCGTGACCAACTTCTACGGCTCCCACGCCAACTGGCCGAAAGTGCGGATCGTGGACAAACTGACTCCACCGCCGGTCGATCCGAGTGAACCACCCATCGGTGGCAACCCGGCCTGGGAAGCGACCAAGGTCTACACCGCTGGCAGCAAGGTGAGCTACAAGGGCGCCGTCTATCAGGCCAAATGGTGGACCCAGGGGGATGATCCCGCCAAAGGTGGCCCCTGGGTTGTAGTTCCTGCCAAATAAGATGGCGTAATTTAACTCCCAAAGAGGAGAGGGGGGATAACTCCTTCTCCTCGTTAATTATCAACAGTACATCACTGAATATTATCTTGTATTTTCAATGGTGCTTATGTTCTAACTGTTAAGGTGAGTTTTTATCTGAAAATTGAAATAAAATAGTATTGAATCAAAGTTGAGAATAAAATTTATATTCAGGTTCGTTAGCCCCCATAAACTAGCGTCTTCTGATGAGCGTAGTGCGTTACTTGCGAATTCATTTTCCACCATAAAATGAAACCTCTCATTGCGAATATGAGGAGTATATTCTCTATTGGTAATCTGTCATTTATCACCTGAAATGGTGAGGTCTTGCTATATCACTCAGCTTTATCTCGGTACATTGTCGCTTATTCCCTTGAGAAAATAGATGTAAACGGCCGGTTTATATTGGTAATCTCTTTGGCTTGTGCAAAATTGCAACGAGGGGGCAAGATGAAGGGGGGTTGTCATTGCGGGGCGATCCGTTATGAGGTGCTGACTGCACCTTTTGCGGCCGATTTTTGTCACTGTCGGGATTGCCAGCGCACCACGGGTGCACCGGTCGGGGCCTGGATGGACTTTCACGCCGAACAGGTGCAGTGGTTATGCGGCAAACCGACCGAGTATGCGTCTTCAGATTTTATCCGACGGGGATTTTGCGCCGAGTGTGGCTCCACCCTCACGTATCGCAGCACCCAGTACCCTGACTATCGCCTCTCTCGATAATCCAGAGGTTGTTGCGCCAACCTATCACATCCATACCGACAGCCAGCTGCCCTGGTTGTCGATCCAAGACGAGCATCCCCGTTATCGCAAAGGGAAGTAAAACCAAGGTAGCCCCAACAAGGGAGGTTGACATGGAGCTGGTAGTTATCCGCCATGGCGAGACGCAGGCTAATGCGGAAGGGCGTTATCAGGGCGCGCTGGATATCGGGCTCAATGACGATGGCGTACGCCAGATATCCCGGCTGGCTGAGAAGGTAGCAGTGACAGAGCCGCCGTTCGATCGGCTGCTGGCATCTCCCCTGCTGCGAACAAGGGAGAGCGCTGCCATCTTGTCTCGCCAGTTGGGATTGTCAGTGGAGCTTGTGCCTGCCTTTCGTGAGCGGGATGTCGGCCTGTTTGAAGGGCTGGCACAGGTAGAGGCGAGAACACGCTATCCCGAACTGTGGGCGCGCAATATCACCCGGCGCTGGGCTGAAGCTCCTCCCGGTGGTGAAACCATTGATGAGGTGATTGCTCGGGTCTCGCAGGGACTCACGGAACTTGCTTCGATCATGCAAGGGGAGCGGATACTGCTGGTGGCGCATGGTGTAGTCGCCAAGGTGATCCGCGCCGTAACGATTGCCGGATTTGATGACTTCTTCGAGTGGCAATTGCCCAACGGCGGCATGCTGTCGGTGAGGCTCTCTCTGGCTGATGGTAGCCCACTGCGCTTTAGCCGTCCTCTTGATGGTGGTGATTGAAACGTGCACCAAAGGTAGAACGAAAAAAACAGCGCTACCGAAGAGAGTCGCGCTGTCTTTTGTATTCGTTGCGGTTGGTTATCTCTGCAGGCACAGATTAGCTGTGTCACCAGAGGGTAGGGGCGTGCGCCATCAGATTGGCTCCGGTTCCTCTTTGCGGCAGCAATTTCGCCCCTGTTTTTTGGCCAGATAGAGGGCGGTGTCGGCCCGTCTAACCATCTTCTCTACAGTGTCATGGCTGCCCTTGCTGGCGCTGATCCCGATACTGATGGTGAGGGAGATCTCAAGAGCCCCCTCAAGTGCATGGTGCTGGGATTCGATGGCGAGCCTGATCCGCTCGGCACTGGCCCAGGCGAGCTCGAGGGAGGTTTCTGGTAGCAGCACGATAAACTCTTCGCCACCCCAACGACCCAGCATGTCCACCTCCCGCAGCTGTTTACTGATCCGTTTCACCAGACTCAGGATCGCCAGATCTCCCTGCTGATGGCCAAAGGTGTCGTTTACTTCCTTGAAGTGGTCGATATCGATCAGCAGCAGGCTCATGGTATGGCCGAAACGCTGGCAGCGTTGCATCTCGGCGTTGACCAGCTCGTTGAAGCGGCGCCGGTTGGCAATGCCGGTGAGGGGATCCGTGGTAGCGGCGACCTTCAACTCCTCCACCAGTCGGGCTCGCTCCGAGATATCCCGCAAGATGGCGGTCATCTCGGTGGTCGGGCCCAAATTGATCTTGGCGATGGTCACCTCCAGCGGAAATTCGCTGCCGTCTCGGCGCAGACCCATCACCGAGGCGCGGGCATGCATTGGGCGCGAATTGATGGGGGAGCTGCTGAAGGCTTTGAAATAGGTTTCGTGATTGGCGCGAAAACGCTGGGGAAGCAGGGTTTCCAGCCGCTTGCCGAGATAACTCTCGTCGATCCCGAACATCTCGCAGGCGGCGGTATTGATAAGCTCGATGCGTGACTCGCTGCTGACACTGATGATGCCGTCATAGGCGGAGTTGACCACTGCCTCGAAGCGGCGGCGACTGGTGGTGAGCGCCTCTTCCAGCTGCATCCTGGCGGTGATGTCGATGGCGGTCACGATGATCCGGTTGATCCGTGCCTGCTCGGGGATGATTGGGGAGAGAATAAAGCGCCACCAACTGGTGCGCGACAGGCTGTCGATGGGCAGCTCGCTCTCGAGCCCTGTCTGCATGCGCACACATTCGTGCATTGGCGGCTCGATGGTATTGGTGATGTAGCGGGGAAACATCTCGCTCAGCTGTTTGCCAATGCTGCCAAGGACATCCAGCTCGAACGCCTTGGCAAAAGTATCGTTGGCAGAGACCAGCACAAAGTGATCATCCTTGTCGAGGCTGAACACCGCCACGGCAGCGCCGATGGCGTCGAGAGATGACTTTATGTCGGCATGGGAACCCTGTGTAAACATGCGACCTCCACGGCGAATAACATATTGATATTCAGTATAGTGTGGTCGTTTGGCTAACTACTCTTCGATATCCAGCAACACCAGAATGGCGCTGTCGCCGCCCCATTCACGGGGAGCCTGATGGAAGGCGCGCACATTGGGGTGCTGGGCCAGCCAGCTGGGAATGCGCTGCTTGAGAATATGTTTGCCGATGCCGTGCATCACCGAGGCGACGTGAATGTTCTCTTTTTGGCAGAGGGTGAGCAGGGCGGCCAGCTCCTGTTTTGCCTGCTGCTGGTTCATGCCGTGCAGATCGAGATAGATCTCCGGCGGATAAATCCCCCGCTTGAGCTTTTTCAGCTCAAATTTTGACACATCTTCCCGCACGTAACGGGTCGGCCCATCATCGTCGAGATGGGGCTGATACTCATCGCTGAAATAGTGGTCAACCCCAAGCTTTTCGCGGGTTTCGCGCAATTCGCGTTTCTGCTTGACCGGGCGTAACTCGGCCCTTATGGTATCTTGCTTGATTTTCCGGGTACCTTTTATCGCATCGCGGAACAGCAGGGTTTCCTCGTCTGTCGGTGAGGGCGTTTTTTTCATCAGATGCTCATGTATTAGGTATGCGTCTTGCCCGCAACGTAAACGGGGCTCGGGCCGGATATTACTCGACTTGGAGGTGGATTTGGACAAGATATTTATCGATGAGGTGGTTGCCGAGATGCACACCATCCAGGACATGTTGCGTTGGGCCATGAGTCGTTTCAACGACGCCGGGATTTTTTACGGTCATGGAACCGACAACGCCTGGGATGAAGCTGTGCAGCTGGTACTGCCCGCGTTACATCTGCCACCGGATGTAGACCCGGCCATGCGCCACTCCCGTCTCACCAGCAGCGAGCGTCACCGTATCGCCGAGCTGATTATCCGTCGTGTACAGGAGCGGGTACCGGCCGCCTATCTGACCAACAAGGCCTGGTATGCCGGTTGGGAGTTCTACGTGGACGAGCGGGTGCTCATTCCCCGTTCCCCCATTGCGGAGATGGTGGCCAACCGTTTCGCGCCCTTCCTCAAACATGAACCGACCCGGATCATGGACTTGTGCACCGGCTCCGGCTGTATCGCCATCATCATGGCCCACGAGTTCCCTGAAGCGGAAGTGGATGCCATCGACATCAGCATCGATGCACTGAACGTGGCCGAGCGCAATATCAACGATCACGGGCTGGAGCAGCAGGTCATTCCGATCCGCTCCGATCTGTTCCGCGATCTGCCGGCGGGCGACAAGTACGATCTCATCGTCTCCAACCCGCCCTATGTGGACTCCGAAGATATGTCGGATCTGCCGGATGAATTCCGTCACGAGCCCGAGCTGGCGCTGGCATCCGGCTCCGATGGTCTCAAGCTGACCAAGCGTCTGCTGGCTCATGCGGCAGATTTCCTCAAGGATAACGGTGTGCTGGTGGTCGAAGTGGGCAACAGCATGATCCATCTGGAAGCCCAGTTCCCCGAGATCCCCTTTACCTGGGTTGAATTCGAAAATGGCGGTCACGGCGTCTTTGTAATGACCCGTGACGAGCTGGTGCAGTATCAGGATCATTTCGCCATCTACAAGAACTAAGCAGGAGCGAGCATGGCAGGGAACAGTTTTGGTCAACTCTTTCGGGTCACTACCTTTGGCGAGAGCCACGGCCTGGCGCTGGGCGCCGTGGTCGATGGTTGCCCGCCGGGGCTGGAGATAAGCGAAGCGGATCTGCAGGGGGATCTGGATCGGCGCAAGCCGGGCACTTCTCGCTACACCACGCCGCGCCGTGAGCCGGATGAGGTGAAGATCCTCTCCGGGGTGTTCGAGGGCAAGACCACCGGCACCTCCATCGGGCTGCTCATCGAGAATACCGATCAGCGCTCCAAGGATTACTCCGACATCAAGGATCTGTTCCGGCCGGGTCACGCTGACTACACCTACCACCAAAAGTATGGTCAGCGGGACTATCGCGGCGGTGGTCGCTCCTCCGCCCGCGAAACCGCGATGCGGGTAGCGGCGGGTGCGATCGCCAAGAAGTACCTGAAACAGGTGCATGGCATCGAGATCACCGGTTTTCTCTCCCAGCTCGGCCCCATCAAGGCTGAGGCGTTTGACGCGGCGCAGATCGAGCAGAATCCCTTCTTCTTCCCCGATGCGGGCAAGCTGGAAGAACTGGATCAATACATGCGCGACTTGAAAAAAGAGGGCAACAGTATCGGTGCCAAGGTGCAGGTCATTGCGCGCAATGTGCCGGTGGGCCTGGGTGAGCCGGTGTTTGACCGTCTCGACGCCGACATTGCCCATGCCATGATGGGCATCAATGCGGTGAAAGGGGTGGAGATCGGTGACGGCTTTGCGGTAGTGGAGCAAAAAGGCTCCGAGCATCGCGACGAGATGACCCCGGCGGGCTTTGCCAGCAACCATGCGGGCGGCATTCTGGGTGGGATCTCGTCAGGCCAGGATATCGTGGTAAGCATGGCGCTCAAACCGACTTCCAGCATCACTGTGCCGGGCAAGACCATCAATACCGAAGGCGAGGCCATCGAGATGATCACCAAGGGTCGTCACGATCCTTGTGTCGGCATTCGCGCCGTACCCATCGCCGAAGCCATGCTGGCGCTGGTGTTGATGGATCACCTGCTGCGCCATCGCGCCCAGAATCAGGGGGTGTTGACCCATACCCCGCAGCTGCGCTGATCGCTGTTGCTGCTTATCGACTGATCATCATCAGTCAGGAGATCAAGTTCGACAATACCAAAAAGGCGACCTTCGGGTCGCCTTTGCTATTTCAGGTGGCGGCTTATCCCGTCAATGCTTGCGGAGGGTGCGGGTCAACAGATCCGCGGCGCCCGGATCGGCATTGAGGCGACACCTTGGGGGCGAGAACTTGTTGTGGGGTTTGGGCAAGGCATGAATGGCCTCGTTGACTTTGAGGATCTGTTCTTCGCTCACGCTGTTTTTGGCAAACATCAAGCTGACCGGCTGGTGGTGTAGCAACAGTTGGCAGCTGATAAACTCTTCGGCCCCCAGCTGGGCCAGCCGGTAGCGAGCATATTGCCACTCCATGATGATGCCATCGAGGCGGCGAGTCAGCAGCAGATCGATCATCCGCTCATCGGCGTTGTATTCGGTCGCCATTTTAAGCGCCGGGCAGCTATCCATCTGATGCATGGGGCGAGTGCCGCGCAACTTGCCTATCTTGAGCCCTTTCTCGTTGCACAACGCGGGCAGATTATCGAGCTGCGCCCAGCGATCCTGATGGCCGGGAATAGGGTCATTGCTCAGCAGTACATAGGCACTCTGGCGGTAGGGGGTCGAGAAGCGGGCATAACTCTGGCGCTCCGGCAGAGGGAGGGCGGCCATCGCCACATCCAGCTGATCGTGTTCTACCAGATGCAGTGCCCGCGCCCAGGGAAGCTCGCGAAACTTGGGGGCAAAGCCCGCTTGGGTGAGGATCTGGCGGGTCAGGCTGACATCCAGCCCATCCAGCTCACCCCGGTTGTTGATTTGGCTGAAGGGGGGCCAGTGACTCCAGGCCACGGTCAGGGTCTGACTGGCCTGCAGGGCAGGGCTTAGCAGCAGAAGCAGCAGGCCAATCCTTGCCTGCCAGCTGCCGCGGGGACGATATGGCGTGGTCATAGCTAAACCTCGTTATTGTGTTCTTTTATCCCGTGCTTTTGCCCTGCGAGCCATGCCTGCGAGGGCTGATATTGTGTTGCCAGTTAATAGTGTGGTGCGTGCTACATCAATCAACGGGATTATTCGGGGGGCAGGAGGGGGATTTTCTGTTCGTGCTGGGAGGAGCATCACATTTTTCTCGTTTATCCCAGGCAACTCCGTTAGACTGCGCCTCTATTCTTTCCCCTTTGCTCTGCTCCCCGGGGAAATCGTTGTTTTCTCAATAGGCCCAGATCTTGTGAGATGGCATCGGCTCAGCAGAGGAGCCCCACCACAAATCCCCGGCGCCCCTATCTCTAGCAGGTAATTATGAGTTTTACTTCCCTCGGTCTGGCCGAACCCTTGTTGCGTGCCGTTGCCGAACAAGGCTACGACACCCCGTCTCCCATTCAGCAGCAAGCGATCCCCGCCGTTCTGGCTGGCCGCGATCTGATGGCGGCGGCCCAAACAGGGACCGGCAAGACCGCAGGCTTTACCCTGCCGATGCTGCAACGTCTGATGGAGAGCAAGCGCAAGGTTTCTCCGAACCGCATTCGTGCGCTGGTGCTGACCCCGACTCGCGAGCTGGCGGCCCAGGTGGGCGAGAGCGTGCGTAACTACGGCAAACACCTGCCAATGCGCAGCCACGTGGTCTTCGGCGGCGTCAGCATCAATCCACAGATGATGGCGACTCGCCGTGGTCTGGACGTGCTGGTGGCCTGTCCTGGCCGCCTGATGGATCTTTACAACCAGAACGCCGTCAAGTTCGACGAGGTGGAAATCCTGGTACTGGACGAAGCGGATCGCATGCTCGACATGGGCTTTATTCGCGACATCCGCCGCATCCTGGCCCTGATGCCGAAGAAGCGCCAGAACCTGCTCTTCTCCGCCACCTTCGCTGACGAGATCCGCGAACTGGCCACTGGTCTGCTGGATAACCCGGCGGTGATCGAAGTGGCCCCGCGCAACAGCACCGCCGAGCGTATCGAGCAGCTGGTGCATCCGTGCGACAAGGCCAACAAGATCGCGCTGCTGAGTCATCTGGTCACCAGCAACAACTGGCAGCAGGTACTGGTGTTCACCCGTACCAAGCACATGGCCAACCGTGTTGCCGAGACTCTCGACAAGAACGGCGTCAGCGCCGCCGCCATCCACGGCAACAAGAGCCAGGGTGCCCGTACTCGTGCGCTGGCCGGCTTCAAGGATGGTAGCGTCAAGGTGCTGGTGGCGACCGACATCGCCGCCCGTGGTCTGGACATCGACAAGCTGCCGCAAGTGGTCAACTTCGAGTTGCCGAACGTGGCGGAAGATTACGTTCACCGCATCGGTCGTACCGGTCGTGCCGGTGCTGCCGGTCACGCCATCTCCCTGGTTGCAGCCGATGAAGGGAAGCTTATCAAGGCGATCGAGCGTCTGACCAAGCAGAACATCCCGTGCGAGCAGGTAGCCGGTTTCGAAGCCTCCCGCGAGACCCTGGACAATATCGCCCGTGGTATCGGCGCGCCGCTGCGCAAAGAGCCCCGCGATCCGAGCGAGCAGCGCCGTGCGCCGCGTCCGCAAGGTCAAGGCCAGCGTCAAGGTGCCGGTCGTTCCGCCTCCAATGGCAATGCGGGTGGTGCACGTACCGGTAACGGTGGCAAGCCCAAGCCGCAAGGTGGTCAGCGTCCGGCTGATGGCGCTGGCAAACCGGCTCAGGCCCGTCGTCCACGTCGCTCTACTCACAACCAGTAAGCGGCTCGGGAGCTTGACTCCCCAGCTATGCGGTTGACTGAAAAAGCCCTGCCAATCTGGCAGGGCTTTTTGTTTTTTCAGCCATGTAATCGGCACTGTGTGGTACTGCGAGAACCGCGCTAGATGGCGGAGAGGTACTGCTGTTGCATCGCCAGCCAGCGGCCGTTATTGATAAACGCCAGCTGTACCTTGAGCAGGGCCGCAATTTCCGCCCGGTGCTTTTTATCGAGATAGAGAAAGACCTGCTCTTTGGTGATCTTCTGCCAGGGGGACGCCAGTGCAGGTTGAGAGGCGGGGCGCATCTTGATGAGCCAATCCACTTTGCCTCGTTGCAGTTGGGCAAGCCCCTGCTTCTCATCGTTCAACCAGATGACCTGATAGTTGCCGAGGAAGCGCTCGCACCACTGGATGCCACGCAGGCAGCCAATCACGGTATCCTTGGCAGGGGGCCAGCTCGGGTTATCCCTTGGCTGACCATAAATCGCCGCCTCCGAGATGGGAGCACCGATCTGCAGCAAGTGGGGATAGGTCTGATCAAAGCCCTTGATCCGGGCCATATCGCCATCGACGGCATGGTCTGCCTCAATCAACTTTTCGCAGCGGGCATAAGTGCAGGGGATCAACTGAAAGTCGATTCCGGCCCGGCCAAACCAGTCATGAATAAAAGGGCGCAATATCGGAGTGTGTTCGACCGCTGCCGCCAGCTTTAGCGGGGTTGCGTGGGCAACGGGAGTCAGCCCGACAAGCAGTAACCAGCCAATCCATTTCATATCGTACTCCTGAATCGGGCTTGTTTAAGCAGCACTGTTGCGACTATCTGTGCAGTGAAGAATAGCCGATGGGGATGGCTGGCAGACCGCTTCGCCAGCTATTCGTGACGGCCGGGTCAGGGGAGCAGCGCCGTGATCAGGATATGGGCCGCGCTCACCAGGATCACCGTGAAGGTCAGCCCCATTCCCGCCACCCGATAACGGAAGTTCTCCGGCGTGCGGCTCATGCCAAATGCATGGCAGAGGCGGCCAAGCAGCAAGGCACTCCCCAGCAAATGAACCAGCCAGGGGGCATGGCTGCCGGTTTCGACGAAATAGATCAGCAGCAGGGCTAGGGGGACATACTCGGCAAAGTTGGCGTGTACCCGCATGGCGCGCAGCATGGCGGGATCATCGCCATGACCGAGTGCCACTTTGCGACTATGGCGGGTGCGAATGGTACGAATGCTCAGCAACACAAACAACAGGGCGAGCAGGGCCGCGTAAACAGGCAGTATGGTCATGGTATCTGGCTCCCGGAGCGATGATATCGAGTGGCTGGTGTTCAGAGACGCGATATTGCTCGGCATCTCAATGGCTTGCCTTGAGGGTAGCAGCAAACAGCTTTAGCACGACCGTCATCCACTCACACGCCATCGGCCAAGCGCAGGCACAAAACAAACAGCCCTGCCGAGGTGGCAGGGCTGTTTTTTGATCATATTGATGGTGGGCAGAGCAGGGCCCCGTCATTACCCCTCATAAGGGAGAGAGGAGTGGTGCAGCACGATGCGCACCTTGCCATCATCCCCCTTCTTGAAACCCCAGGTCTTGTCTACCGTGGTCTCCTTGTTGTCGCGATCTACCAGATGCACCTTGCCCATGGTCAGCGCCATGTCGCCGTTGATATAGACGGCGGCATTGTCATAGCGATAGCTCTGCCAGTTTTTCAGGGCGAACCCTTTGTCGGTGGGGTAGGCGCTGTTGTTGCCGACAAAGTAGGCCAGCGCCCCCTCGCGGTTGGTGCGAAAGGTCTGCTCGCCACCGGCCAGGGTGGGTTTGAACAGCACCGGCCCCTGCTGGTAGCCATAAGCGCTGTCGAGCACCGACTCGGCGGTCGCCTTGGCGCGCTCAATCCCACCGGCGCGATAATCATCGCTGATCTTGATAAGCGCCGCGCCCCAACCATCCTGCGCGGCCTTGATCTCCGCCTCGGTAATATTGTTGTTGGCGACTTCGGCGGCGCTAAGTGCGCCGCTGGCGGAAAGCAGGACGAGGGCAAGGGTGCTCCTCTTGAGGTGCAACATCATTGTTTTCAAACTCCTAAACGCGATAAGCGAGCGGGCAGTGTAACGAAGGGGCATGAACGGTTTTTGAACTGATTATTCAGGGTTGGGTAGTAAAAAGGTCGGTATATAGCTGAAGGTTAGGGTGTTTGTTTGGTAAGGGGCGCACTCTTAATTAATGGCGCATGCCTGTATCCAACTTGATTTCTTTTCCAACAAAAAGCCCCGCCAATCTGATTGGCGGGGCTTTGTTATTTTAGGCATTCCGTATCGGCGAGGGCTTATAGGGCGGGCAGCAGTCCCATGCTGACGCTGACCTGGACGCCGACAATCAGTAAGCCCATGGCGGCGGCCACTCCCAGCGCCACCACGCCACCCGGCGCGCGGTAGTGGTGGGCGGGGGCTTGCTTGCGGCTCTGCCACACCAGCGCCACCGGCAGCAGTACCGCGAGGATCACCAGCGCAATGGCAGCGTAGCCGAGGGCCATGATAAAGCCCTGCGGGAAGTAGAGGGCAAACAGCAATGGCGGCACAA
Source organism: Aeromonas sp. R5-4 (assembly GCF_040908215.1). Lineage (NCBI taxonomy): Bacteria > Pseudomonadati > Pseudomonadota > Gammaproteobacteria > Aeromonadales > Aeromonadaceae > Aeromonas > Aeromonas sp. R5-4. Next base: position 182,778 of record NZ_JBFODG010000032.1, read on the forward strand.
AGGTGATAAGGCCGGTCTGGGTGCGGCCCTGCCAGTTGTCCTTGCGGCGGGTTACCTTGGCCATAAAGTCGAAAAGCCCCAGCGTTACCCCGAGGAAGGAGGTGGCGAGCGCCAGATCGGCAAACAGGTGCATCGCCTGATTAAACGCAGGCCAGCTCACCAGCTTGCCGACGTTGGCCAGCAGGCTGTCCAGCGCGCCGCCGGTTTGCAGCAGGGCTTGCTGGCCGAGCAGACCGAGGATTGCCACCTGCCACAGCACATAGAGGATCAGCGGCAGGGCTGAGCCCCAGACAAAGACCCGGCGCAGTTGCTTGGGGCAGTCACCGAGGTAGAGCATCACGCTTGGAATGGAGCCGTGAAAGCCGAACGAGGTGAAGATGACCGGCAGGCCCGCCAGCAACAGGCCCTGACCCAGCGGCATCGAGAGCAGATGCTGCCCTTGGGTGCGGGGCAGCAGCAACGCCAGCACCACCACCATGATCACCAGTTTGACAGTGAACATCAGCCGGTTGAGATAATCCACCGAGCGGGTGCCGACACAGACCATGCCGCCAAACAGCAGAGTAAAGGCCCAGGCGGCCTGCTCCTGGCTGAGGGTCATGCCCGCATCGACCAGCGCCTGTGCCAGCAGGCTGCTACCGCCGCTGATGTAGGCGGAGGCCAGCGAGTAGAACAGCATCAGGATACAGAAGGAGGCGATGCGCTTGCCCCAGGGGCCGAGCAGATGATCCGCCAGCTGGTGCAGGTACCACTTGCCGGTGTTGAGGCTTGCCTCTACTTGCAACATGGCGGTGAAGGCCATCAGGGCCCAGAGGCCGACCATCAACATCAGGGTGGCGGGGCCGCCGAGGGAGGAGGAGGCCAGCGGCAGGGCCAGCATGCCGGCACCTATTGTGGTGCCGGCAATCAACAGGGTACAACCCAGAGTTTTGGTATTCATGTTATCCATCCGAACGTAGCGGTGTCAGTGCAAACAGGCGATGTCAGCAGTGACGTAAACAAGAGGGGGCCGATTGGCGTTATCAGAAGGCGCCTCCGGGATAGGGCCGGAGGCTAGCAATATCGGAACGGGAACATCTGTACCTAAAACCTGTCGGTTGTAAAAGATGGTTGCCACGTTAGCGGATCAAAATAGCGGAAACAACACCTTTTATACGGATCTTGTGCTGGCTTGTGGCAATAAGTGGAAATAAATGATGACAGTGGTAGCTAATTGCAGAAAAAAGCACCGAAAAAATGACTGGCAGGGGCTCATTGATACAGGTCAGCCAAGTGGTTGCTGCACGGATGGGGGAGTGCCTTGTCGTGGCATTGGCGTTTAGTTGCGGGGTGAAAGGAGTGTGGAGGCCGGTTGTTTAGTCGGCCAGACGGTAGAAAAAGCAAAGCGGGCGGGTAGGGTTGTGGGGAAAAACAATAAGGCAGCCAATGCTGGCAGCCTTATTGTCATCTGTTCGCTTTACCCACCCATTGACAGCAAATCGGGTCTGCTGCGGTCAGGTTAGCGACGGCGCTTGAGGGTACGGCTCACATAGTGCAGCCCGTTCTGGTAGTCGCCGTTCACCGCCTTGAGTGCCAGCTCCAGCGCCTGGCTCGCCAGCGCGTCGTGCTGCTGGGGCAGGGAGTTGATGCCAAAGGGGAGGAAGTCGAGCAGGCGATCGTCCCCGAAGGTGGCCATGGCAAGCTGGCTCATATCGATCTCTTGCACCAACAGGTAGTCCAGCACCCCCTCCATCAGGATATAGGAAGTAGTGATCAGCGCTTCGGGCAGCTGACCCAGCTGCTGATGCAGATCCTTGATCAGGCGATACCCCTCAAGACGGGAGAAGTGATCCCCCTCACACAGGTGGCGAGCCGCACTGTGACTGGCGACCGCCTGCTCGAAACCGGCTTTGCGCTCCTGACTGATCGTGAGTGCCGGCAGCGCGGTGATCAAGGCGATATGGCGCAGAGTCGGGGTGAGCAGGGAGCTGGTGAGATCAAAGCTCGCTTTCTCGTTTTCACTGGCGACGGTGACGAACTTGTCGGCTGCCATCGCCCGGTCGATGGCGAGGATCTGGCTGCCTTGCGCCTGCAATTTGCCGTAGAAGGGGTCGTCTGGCGGCAGGCAACTGGCCACCAGCAGGGCGTCCACATGGCGGCTCACCAGCATCTGGGCCAGCTCTTTTTCTGTGGCGGGCTCATCTTCCGAGCAGACGATGAGCAGCTGATAGCCCTGCGCCCGGGCCCCCTGTTCCAGCCGTTTGGCCAGCTTGGCGTAACTGGCGTTCTCAAGGTCGGGCAGGATAAAGCCGAGGGTCTTGGTCTGGCCGCCACGCAGGGAGGCGGCGCGGCTGTCCGGCTGATAGTTATGGGCGGTGACAACGGCCATCACCTTGTCGCGGGTGGCCTGACTGATGCGGTATTGATCGGCCTTGCCATTGATCACATAGCTTGCCGTGGTGCGCGAGACACCGGCGAGGGCGGCGATTTCATCCAGTTTCATCATATTGGCTCTGTTTGAGTTGCAAGGCCCACGGTCACTGCCGGGTGAGGGCACCGAAAAGTGTGCGCGGGATCATATCATTGAAAAGCACTCTTTGTGGGTACTTGATCAATTCGCTGAAACGATTCAGTCTGAGTGTAAGTGAAACGATTCAGCCTGTCAGCAACGAAGAGACCCAGTGGCCTGAAAATCGGGCCCCGATCACAGTGAACCGTGTTCGGGTCTATTGTCAGCTGGCGAGTTATCCGAATGTTCAATTGTGACGTACCGGCGCGGCCGGAACCTGATGGAGAGTCTCTATGTTGAAGTTGGCGCGAGAGCAGATCTTGCTGGGACAGTCGGTGGCAACCAAGTCGGACGCCATTGCCCTGCTGGCAGGCAAACTGACCGAAGCCGGTCTGGTGGAAGCGGGCTATGTGGATGGGATGCTGGCCCGTGAAGCGCAGCATGCCACCTATCTTGGCAGCGGCATCGCCATTCCCCACGGCACCACCGATACCCGTCATCTGGTGAAGAGCACAGGCGTCATGGTGGCCCAGTTCCCCAATGGTATCGAGTGGGATGAGGGGCAGATCGCCTACGTCGCCATCGGCATCGCCGCCAAGTCCGACGAACATCTGGGCATTTTGCGCCAGCTCACCCATGTGCTGGGTGACGAGCAGGCGGCAGCCCAGCTCAAAGAGGCCACCGATGCCGACACCATCATCAACATCCTGACTGGCGCCACTGCCGCCAAAGAGGTGCAATACCTGACCCTGGCTGACTTCCCGGCCGATGATCGCGACCAACTGCTGCTGGGAGCAGCCGCTCGCGCCAAATCGGCGGGCTGGGGCGATGCCGCCATGGTGAGCGCCCTGCTGGCAAGCGATCCCGCCTATCTGGGTGAGGGCGTCTGGCTCGCTCGAGCACAAGCGGCCCAGACCGGCTGGGTGTTGGCCACCCCGAGCAGCGCACTTATAGCAGGGGAACAAACGGTCAGCGCCATGCTGCTGCTGTGCGCTGCAGATAGCGGCCATCTGCCGCAGCTGGAGAATCTGGCCAAACTGGCGGCTGCCGGCCAACTCGCTACACTGGCGGGCGGCGAGGGACTGGCCATGCTGCAGGCAGGGCCAGCGAGCGGTCTTTCCGAAACCTTCACCATCATCAACCCCCACGGTCTGCATGCCCGTCCGGGCGCCATGCTGGTCAAGGTGGCCAAAGAGTTTGAATCCGACATCCGGGTTGCCAATCTGGATGGTAGCGGCGAAGCGGTCTCCGCCAAGAGCCTGATGAAGGTGATCGGCCTTGGGGTCAAGTGTGGGCATCGTCTGGCATTTCGCGCCGAGGGGGCAGATGCCGAAGCCGCCCTCAAGGGGATCGGTGAGGCCATCGCAGCGGGTCTGGGCGAGGGGGCGCATTGATGAAGATTGTTACCATCACCCTCAATCCGGCCCTTGATCTCACTACTCGCCTCGAGGCGATGAGCCTGGGTGAGGTCAATCTGGTGAGCGAGGCCAACCTGCGTGCCGCAGGCAAGGGGATCAACGTCGCCATGGTGCTCAAGGACTTGGGCCGCGAGGTGGGCGTCACCGGTTGGCTGGGCGCTGACAATGAACAGAGTTTTGTCTCCCTGTTTGCCGAGCGCGCGCTTGATGATCACTTTGTGCGCGTGGCGGGCAGCACCCGCATCAACGTCAAGATCTCCGAGCAGTCTGGTCGGGTCACCGATCTCAACCTGCCGGGGCTCACCATCGAGCAAGGGGAGGTGAGCGCGCTGGAGCTGGCCATCGACCAATTGGCACCTCACGCCGACTGGTTCGTGCTGGCGGGCAGCCTGCCCAAAGGGGTTGCTCCCGATTACTGCGCCCATCTGATCCGTCTGCTCAAGGCCAAGGGCAAGCAGGTGATCTTCGATTGCAGCGGTGCGGCGTTAAGCGAAGGGAGCAAGGCGGCGCCGACCCTGGTCAAACCCAATCTGGAGGAGCTGAGCCAGTGGGCGGGCCGCCCCGTCAAGACTCTGAGCGAGCAGGCCGAGTGTGCCCGCGCGCTGCAGGCAAGCGGCATCCCCAACGTGGTGATCTCCAACGGCGCCGATGGCCTCATCTGGTTTGCCCCGGATGCCGTCTGGCAGGCCATTCCGCCGCGGATGCAGGTGGTCAGCACTGTGGGTGCTGGCGACTCGTTGGTCGCCGGTCTCGCCCATGGTCTGAGCCTTGGCTGGGCGCCGGAGCAGACCCTGCGGCTGGCCACCGCCGTCTCGGCCTTGGCGGTCAGTCAGGTCGCGGTCGGCTTTGACGATATCAATGTGCTCAACCCTTTACTTGAACAGGTGCGCGTAGAGCGTCTGGATGTGCTGGCACAAGTTCAATGCCATACCCCCTCAATGGAAAACTCAGGAGATGCCCAATGAAAGCAATCTTGGTTACGGCTTGCCCGGCGGGCATTGCTACCAGCTTTCTCGCTGCAAAACGGATAGAACAGCAGGCCAAACAGGCTGGCTGGGAACTCACCCTTGACGTCGGCTCCAGCGTGCAACCGCGCCAGATCCCCTCAAAAGAGCAGATTGCCGCCGCTGATCTGGTGCTGGTTGTTGCCAGTGCTCCGGTGGATCTCGCCGCCTATGATGGCAAGCGAGTCTATCAGGGCAGCATGGATCTCGCCCTGCAGGATCCGGCTGCCTTGCTGGAAGCCGCAACCAGCGGTGCCAGCGTCTATCGTCATCAAGCCGCGCCCGCTGCCGCCAAACCGGCCGCCGCTGGCAAGCGCATTGTGGCGGTGACAGCGTGCCCGACTGGCGTTGCCCACACCTTTATGTCGGCAGAAGCGCTGGAGACAATGGCCAAACAGCTGGGTTATCAGATCCGCGTTGAGACCCAAGGCTCGGTCGGTGCCCAGAACGCCCTGACTGCCGAGGAGATTGCATCTGCCGATCTGGTATTCCTCGCCACCGATATCGAAGTGGACATGGCGCGCTTTGACGGCAAGCCGGTCTATCGTACCAGCACGGGCGCGGCATTGAAGAAAACCCGCGCCGAGCTCGACAAGGCGTGGAACGAGGCGACACTCTATCGCCACAGCGGTGCCAGCCAGCCCAAGAAAGAGGAAAAAGCCGGCCCCTACAAGCACCTGCTGACCGGTGTCTCCTTCATGCTGCCGATGGTGGTGGCGGGCGGCCTTATCATCGCGCTCTCGTTTGTGTTCGGTATCGAAGCGTTCAAGGTGGAAGGCACTCTGGCAGCCGCTCTGATGAAGATCGGTGGTGGCTCAGCCTTTGCCCTGATGATCCCGGTGCTGGCCGGTTACATTGCCTACTCCATCGCTGACCGCCCGGGTCTCGCTCCCGGCATGATCGGCGGTATGCTGGCAAGCTCGCTGGGCGCCGGTTTCCTTGGTGGGATCGTGGCCGGTTTCCTGGCCGGTTACAGCGCCAAGTACCTGAGTGACAAGGTGCGCCTGCCGGTGACCCTGGAAGCGCTCAAGCCCATCCTGATCATTCCGCTCTTTGCCAGCCTCTTTACCGGTCTGGTGATGATCTATGTGGTGGGTGGCCCGGTGGCCGGCATCATGAATGCCATGACCACCTTCCTCAACAACATGGGCTCTGCCAACGCGGTGCTGCTGGGTGTCATCATCGGCGCCATGATGTGCTTCGATATGGGCGGCCCGGTCAACAAGGCGGCCTACGCCTTCGGTGTCGGCCTGCTGGCCTCCAAAACCTACGCTCCGATGGCTGCGGTGATGGCCGCTGGTATGGTGCCGGCACTGGGGATGGGGATCGCGACCTTCCTGGCTCGCACCAAGTTCATCAAGGCGGAGCAGGAAGCGGGAAAAGCCTCCTTCGTGCTGGGTCTGTGCTTTATCTCCGAGGGGGCCATTCCGTTTGCCGCCAAGGATCCGATGCGGGTCATCCCGGCCTGCATGGTCGGCGGCGCCCTGACCGGTGCGCTCTCCATGCTGTTTGGCTGCGAGCTGATGGCACCCCACGGCGGTCTGTTCGTGCTCTTCATCCCCCACGCCATCAGCAATGTCATGATGTATATCGTGGCGATTGCCGCAGGCTCGCTGCTGACCGGTGTTTCCTACGCCATGCTCAAGCGCGGCGAAGAGCAGGCCAAGCTGGCAACAGCCTGATAGTTAGTTCTCAATAACAGAAAATGTTCAATGCCGCCCGGTTGCAAAGCCGGGCGGCATTTTTATATGCCTTTTAAACAGAATCCTTGAGCAGCGGTTACTGAGGTCTCGCGTATTGGGGCCAGCGTCTTGCTCAGTTTCAACACTTAATTGTGTGGGGAAGGGCCGTAACCAATATCTCGTGCATTGATTGTGTTGCCGCTAGGATAGGGAGAGCTGGCTAGCTCCTGGGAAGCAAATCTATACCAACGACAGTTACCTATATGTACATCTGTGTAGATGCAACCTGAGTTGATCATCTGTTGAACAAGACCTGAGGCAGGTTTGCTATATTACAACCCCCCCCCCCCCTCATTTCTGCGAAAGGGGGTCAGGTTTCGGTACAACCGAATGACCTGCTTGGCAAGTATGCCTTGAACCAGAGGGTTCCATATCAAATGAATCTTGAACCCCACACCAGCCCATTGCAGACCGTCATCTATACAACTTTTTGTATGCCAACAAACAAGATTTTACACAGACAAACTCAATTCGCATCATGTTGAACATAGAAGTAGAAAATGGACTTTCTCTGTTACGTAAAAAAGTAAACATGAGTTAACGCAGTGTTCAATGATAGAGAGATAACAGACATAGCGGCTTTGCAGAGCATGGGTATTAATGTGTGTACAGATCTAGTTATCACCTGACACCGGCCTCAAACCGGTGTCTTGTTTACGCTACTTTAGAGCGCACTTCCTTCGGTATCAATTTCAGACCCTTCTTGAACATGCTGTAGGGGGGTTGACCCTCCATCATCCTGCCCTGATGTGGCCGCTGGGTGTTGTAGTGCACCAGATAGCTATCCAGGTCTGTCTGCATCTGCTCTACCGACTCATACCAGGTCGTCCTCCCCTTGATGCGGAAGTGTTCATCCAGCAAGGTTCGATGCAGCCGCTCGATAAAGCCGTTGCTCTGCGGCCTGCGCACCTTGGTGGTTGGTGCTCAATCCCCTCCAGTTGCAGGAACAGCTCGTAGGGATGGTGGTCTGGGCGCCCACAGAACTCGCGCCCGTTGTCCGACAGGATGGTATAGACCCGCGCCTCGTGGGCCTCGAAAAACGGCAGCACCGTTTCATTGAGCACATGAACCGAGGTCACCGGCAGCTTGCTGGTGTAGAGCCGTCCCCAGGCGTGGCGACTGTAGCAGTCCAGCACGGTTTGTAGATACACCTTGCCAACCCCCTTGAGCGCGCCGACGAAGAAGGTGTCGACCGCCACCAGTTCTCCGGTGTAATGAACCTCAATCTGGCGTTCTCGGAACTCGGGACTGAATCGTTCTAACAGGCGAATTTGCTCGTCATTGAGCTCAATGGTCTGCTCACGGTGAGTTTTCTCAAGGCGCAGCAAGCGGTCGTGTTTAGAGAGCAAGTCGTGCCGTTGCCACACGCCACGCACACCGCCCGCACTGACATTGATGCCTTGCAGAGCCAGTTCTTGCGCGACCCGCAGCGGGCCTTGAGTTGGTCTGGTGAGGGAGTAATCGAGGATGGCCTGTTCAATCTCGGGCGCAACCCGATTGGGATGAGCCCCTTTACAGCCCGGCAATTTGTCGAGCAAGCCCTAGGCGCCATAGGTCTGGTAATTACGGCGAATTTCGTAGAACTGCTGGCGGCTGTAGCCAATGAGCTTGCAGGCTTTACTGACGTTATTGAGCTCTTTGGCGAGCTCTAGCAGGCTGAGTTTGCGACGTGCTACTTTCTCGTTTGTGGTCATACGGTGACTCCAGATAACACGGTAGGGGTACCGTTTTGTTATCCGGTTTGAAGCCGTATGACCACTCCCTTTTGTGGGCAACTGTCAGGTGAATACCATCTCCATAC